>JAEZBA010000105.1 GCA_023430245.1 Pseudomonadota bacterium | reverse complement strand
TAGACAGGTCGCAACCGCTCATCTTCTGGGCGCGGAAAGCCAATTGATCACCGGGGGGCTTCTCGGCTTCAGCCCGGTTCTCACCGCGATCACGCTGGGTACTGTATTTTACCGGCCTAGCCCTCGCGTCGCGGCTTATGCGGCGTTGGGAGCGGCATTCACCGTGGTGGCTCAGGCCGCCACGAATATGGCGTTGACCCCGCTGGCCATTCCGGCCTTGACCGCCCCATTCGTGCTGGTTTCGTGGATGTTTCTGTTGCCCCGTCAGTGCCTTGAGGCAACCGCACCAGTCAAGGCTGCGAGCGAACGAGGCAGCGGATGATCGCAACGCCGCGTTGTCATTCGTCGCGCAGCGGCGATTTCACGTCGCGCCTGGTTTGGATCGCCAGGATGACCGCAGCCAGGACGGCAGCGACGATGCCGGCCGCAAAACCGTTATTGTAAAGGTTCAGGCCGCCATGCACCGATCCAACGCTGCGCGCGGCGGACGAATGCAGGACGCCGGCCACGATGCCCCAATGCCATCCGAAACGCCCGGCGATCGGCGCGAGTGTCGTCCCGAACAAGGCAGCGAGCAGTCCCGAAGGATCGGTCGCGCTCCAGGGCTTCGCGAGCGAGCCTAAGAATACCCCCGCAATAATCGGCATGATGTTTCTGGGGTGCTTTCCATAGGCTGCGAAACCGACGATCGTGAAAATCGCGCCGATGACTGGCCCGTTCAGGTCGCCGCCAACCATCAGCACATAGGCCAGCCCGATCGAACCGGTCAGGCTCATGTTGACCAGCACCGGACCGAAGCCGGCGACCGACACGTAATCGGAGGGCGCCTGACCGGACATGCGCATGATCTGAAGCATGCGCGCCACGACGTTGCGATCGATCATGTATCCGATCGCAGCCATCGACACGAACAGCGCGAGCAGAAATCCGCCCAGAAGGCGGTTGTACCCGGACGTCCAGATCATGACCGGGTCGGGAACGAAGCCGAACGACTTGTAGAGCGCTACGACCAATATGCCGACGATGCCGGCGGTGAAACCCATATTGTAAAGGCTGAATCCCATATGGGCCTTGAACAGCTGACCCGCGGCAGGCGGCAGAACGAAGCCGATGACCGTCGCGGTGACCGCCCCGAGCGGCAGTCCGATCGTCATGGGCAGCGCGCTGCTCAGGGCGATTTCCGAAAAGATCGGCGCGAGCGCAGTGCCGAAAAAGGCAGTATTGATGTGCGTGGCGAAGGTTTCGCCCTTGAATCGGCAATACAGGAATACGCCGAGCACAATGAACCAGATGTTGAGAAGGTTCTTGCCGAACAAGCCAAAGCCGAGGACCAGAAACAGACTCGCCACGGCAGCACCGGATATTTTCGCCGCGCATCGATAATAAAAAAAACACGCCGCGAGGGTGAGGAGACCGGCATTGACGCAAGCGGCGCCCTTGCCGCCGACGCCGAAATAGTCGGTCAGCAGCGCGTCGCGGGTCGTGACGATTTCGACAAGCCCCCGCATGACGGCTTCAGGGCCGTCAACCACCAGCCCGAAGACGACAAAAGCGCTCGCGTAAGCCGCAATCAGTCCGAGGATCGCGGTGTCGGACAGGTGGGATGGCTCCGGCAGGGAGTTTGGCTCGGCGTTGGCCATCTACTCAGCGCAAGTTGCTTGTTGTCGACTTAGTTCGTCCATAGCCTCGGCAGCGTACCGCAAAGACGATTGAGCACCGAAACCAGATCGCGCCGCAAGTGCGCGGCATCGGTGGCGCACAGGCGGATCACCGCCATGCCGTTCCAGGCCGATACCCCGGCCTCGCTGGTGCAATTGGCGAGGCACTCCCTCGCCTTTTCGGCCAAGGTGCCGTCACCCGGCGAGAAGACCACGGTGGCAAGCGCACTCGCCCCACCGCCCGCCGCCCGACGTCCGAGAAGTCCGGAAATCTCGTCCCGGAGGCGCAAGGTGTCCGCAAATACCAGCCGCCCGTCATGCCGGATGCGCCAGCGGTCAATAACCTCTCCGCGGTGCATGATTTCGTCCATCGCCGAGCGGCCGAAGATTGTGGATTCCGCCATAACCAGCGATCCGCCGGCGGCGACATCAACCTCAATGGAGCGGTGCATCCGCGCGCCGTCGAACAGGATGGTTTCCTGCGGCAGCCAGCGCAAAGCCGCGCCGGCGGAGACAGAAAGCCGCACATTCATCCGCGATGCGGCATCGATGGCGCGGTAAACTTTTTCCGCCGCGGCGGTGAGCACCGCGAGCTTTGCGCCCGGTCTGGCGTCGATCGCGATCGAGAAATCGTCGCCGCCCGCAACACCGCCGGCGGTGTTGATGATCACGGCTTCGCTTTCCGGCCCGTTGACATCGGGAAGACGGATCCGGAACGATCCCTCTTCCACAACGCGCTGGCGCCCCGTACGGCCTCCGCGGGCAACGACCGAAAGATCAATCCGGCCATGTGCCCTGTTGCGGGCGAAGATCGCCATCTCGCTGTCGGAGCTTCCGCTGCGCTCCGGTGCATTCCCTCCCCCTTCGCCGGGCAGGGTTGGTGCGGGGGATGTGGTGAAAACGGCCATGGCCGAGTCTACCGCGCCCCGGCCGTGTTCGCTATCGCTCAGGAGGCAGCGCCGTATCGGATGCAAGCCGCACTGACGCCAATGCGGCGTCGCTCAGAGCGCCAGCGCCCGTTTCAGCGCAACCTCGTCAAGGTCGTCCTTACCGGACGAATAAACGACCGAGCCGCGGTCCATGGCCACGAAGCGATCGCCGAGTTCACGCGCGAAATCGTAATATTGCTCAACCAGCACGATGGCCATGTCGCCCAGCCCGCGCAGAT
>JAEZBA010000068.1 GCA_023430245.1 Pseudomonadota bacterium | reverse complement strand
CGCGTTATCGCATCGGCCGATTGCGGCTTCGGGACGTTCGCGGGCCGCGAATGGGTCGCGGCTTCGGTGGTGTGGAAGAAGCTGAAATCGCTGCGCGAGGGCGCCGATCTTGCGTCGGCCCGGCTGTGGGGGAAGCAGAGCGCGGCATAACTGCCGGCAAGGCTGGGCGATCCCCGGCCGCCTTAGCCGGCAGCCGAAGATCGCGTCCGTTTGGCGATAAGCCGGTATGGCCTAGACGGCGGCCGCCGCTACCTTCCGGGGCTCGGTCAGCCGAACTGCGATGATCCAGGCAAGCCAAAAGGCAAGCAGAAACGACGTCATGAACGCGACACCGCTCCAGCCATCGATCAGCGGCTCGATCATGACGATCAAGCCAATGCCGAGACCCTGAATCACCAGGGCGGTCAGGGTGTAAACCAGCATCAGGACAAGAGACGACGTCGACATGGCAGCCTCGCACGAGAGTGACTGCCAAATCTGCGCCGCCCAGGGCCGGACGAGTACCTGTCAAGGTTGACAGGGGGCGGCGCGCTGCGGCTCAAGCGGGAAGGGAGAGGAGCTACGGCTCGATCAGCCCCAGCAGGGCGCATTTGACGGCAGCCTGGACGCGGGTCGCGACGCCTGCTTTTCGCATCGCATTGTCCAGATGGAAATTGACGGTCCGCTCGCTGATTCCAAGGATGGTCGCAATGTCGGACGACGACTTTCCGCGCGCCACCCAGGTGAGAACCTGAAGCTCGCGGTCTGTCAGACGCAGTTCGCTCTTCTCCGCATTCCTGTCGCTGGCCGCGGTCAGCCGATGCCTGATGATCGCAAGGAGCAACTCGAAATCGATCGGCTTGGTGACGTAGTCGTCGCAGCCCAATTGACGCGCCTGCAATTGATGCGACCGCTGCGAAAATGCCGTCAGGAAAATGAAGGGCACGCCGGGCGGGAGCAGATTGCCGGCGCGGGTTTTCGCCAGAATATCGAAACCCGAGACATCCGGCAGATCGATATCGCACAGGACGAGGTCCGGCCGCGTCTCAAAGGCGGACAAGCCTGCCTCGCCTGACGCGACGGTCGACACGGCGAAGCCCTCCGCGGTCAAGACCTCGACCAAGAGCTCGCACGTATTCGGATCATCCTCAATGCAAAGAAGATGTGGCATCGGTCTTGCCGTTGTTTGGAGCGTTGGGAGCACCTAGGACATCTGGGGCGGCCGGCCCTGCCACCGGCAGGGAGATCGTCACCGACGTGCCGGCATTGAGCGCGCCATCAATCATGATGCTGCCGTGGTGGTTCTCGACATACTTTTTGGCGACATAGAGCCCGATCCCCGCGCCATGGATACCGCGGCTGTTGCGTGCGCGATAATAGGGCTCGAAGATCTTCTCGCGTTCGTCGGGGGCGACGCCCCGCCCGTTGTCGGCAACGGTCAGAACCGCCTGATCGCCCGTGCTCTCGCCCGTGATCCGCACTTCGCCCCCGGGCGAGGAGAACTTGATGGCGTTGGAGAGCACGTTGCCGACGATCTGCCGCAACATGTCGGGATCGCCCAGAATGGTGTCCGGCAAGGCGGCGAGGTCCGAATTGAACGAGACTGCGCTGGTGTCGAGGTCGACGAACAGATCCTCCAGCAACCGCCGCAAGTCCACGGCTTCAGGTCGCATGTCGGAGGCGCGCTCCCCGACCTCTGACGCGAGTTGCACCTGTTGGACGATCGCCTGGATGTGACGAACCGCGCTGCGAATCTTGTCGGCACGGGGCTGATCGGACTCATCCAGCGTTCGCCGCAACAGAAAGGCCTGGCCGTCGATCGTAGTCAGCGACGTGCCGATCTCATGCGACAGCACATCGATGAAGCGGCGACGCGTTTCGGCGTTGGCCGTCTGCTCCGCAAGATCGGAACGCATCAAGGCCTCTGCATCCTTGCGTGTTGTCACCAGCACTGCGACGATCCACTGGGATGCGATCGCAATGGCCCGGTTGGCAAAAAACACAACGCTCACAGCCTCGGTTGGCGGATTGACGAACGAGCCGGCAACCGAGAACAGGGTCGCGACCGCCGCGGCGATATAGGCCGACCGGTAAAAGCTGAAGATCGACAGGAAAATGATCGCCGCATAAATGAAACAGATGGTGACATGGTCCGGCGTCGTTTCGATATCGGCAGCAAGCACCAGCACCATCAGGACGATCACAAGAGCGAAGACCAGCCACTCCTTCAGGCTGATCCGGTCCCGCGCGGATTGGGCTTCCTTGTCAATCATACACGCGGATCGCTTTCCGTGGCCCTGAAGTCGCTGATGCGTTGTCTCGACGCGAGCCGGTGCCCGCGCTCGAAACGCTCCGGCTCATCGCATACCGCCCCTTGCACCGTGGAACAATCGGGCTCCCCCCGGTTGGCTCACGCCGGCCGGCGCATCACCACCAGATTCGACACCATCACCTGTACGGGATCGTCGTTCTGGTTGAACGTGGTGGTGCGTACCTTCATCAGCCCCTGTTCCGGCCTCGATTTCGACCGCCTCACCTCCAGCACTTCGGTGACCAGCCGCAGCGTGTCGCCCGGCCGGGTCGGGCGAGGCCACCTGATCTCGTCCACGCCAGCACCGATGATTCCGCCCGCGATGGGCAGACCCCCATCGACCAGAAGCCGCATGGTGACCGAGACAGTGTGCCAGCCGCTGGCCGCCAGCCCCTTGAAGAAGGTCCCTTCGGCCGCCTGCTCGTCGAGATGGAAGGGTTGCGGATCGAACTGCCTCGCGTAGCCCTTGATCGCATCCGCATCCATGGCGACCGACGCCGACGCGAAAGTCTGACCAGGTGAAAAATCTTCCAGATAAAGGGCCGATTGGGTTGTCACGTCACCCCTCCCCCTTGCGCGCCATGCCGTATAGACTAGTGCCAGACCCGCGCGCCAGCGCCAACGAAACAAGCCGAGGAACCCATGGACCAGTCCGCCATCCGCAAGGTCAGCGCCGAAGACATCAACCCGCGTTACAATTGGGGCCGCGCCCTGCCCTCACTCGGCATCTTGGGGGTGGATTTCGAGGAGCGGGTCGATTACCGGCGCCTGCACAATTACCGGCTGAGCCGGGCCCGCATGGCGCTGGAGAATTCCGATCTCGGCGCGCTGCTGGTCTTCGACGTCAACAATATCCGCTATCTCACCTCGACCAAGATCGGCGAATGGGAGCGCGACAAGCTTTCACGCTGGGCGCTGCTGACGCGCGACTCGGCCGATCCGTTCCTGTGTGATTTCGGCTCGGCCGCCGTGCACCACAAACTCTATTCGCCATGGCTCAGGCCGGAAAACTGCAAGGCTGGCCTTGTCGGCCTGCGCGGCACCGTGCACCCGGATTTCGGCCTGATGAAGCGCCATGCCGAGGAGATTGCCGCGATCCTGCGCGAGCACGGCGTCGCCGACATGCCGCTCGGCGTCGACATCATCGAGCCGCCGATGATGTTCGAACTCGAAAAGACCGGGCTGAAGGTTCAGGACGGCCAGCAGGTGATGCTGGAAGC
>JAEZBA010000050.1 GCA_023430245.1 Pseudomonadota bacterium | reverse complement strand
CAGTTGCTCCATGCTCAAGAAATCCCGCGACTCGGATTTCGAAGGCTGGGGTGTTAGCGAGGAGGAATTGCAGGCGCTGCTGTCCGGCACCTACGAACCCAAGGACGAGTTCGAGCGCGTTTGCATTGACTATGTGCGTACGGCATCGGCCGATCCCACCGCGGTGCCGGACGAATTGCTGCAGCGGCTGAAGGCAAATCTGACGCCGCCGCAGATCATCGAACTCGCTTGCGTTGTTGGCTTCTGGAAGTTCTACAACACCGTGCATGACAGTCTTCATATCCCGGTCGAAAGCGAGCTGCTTCAGGATACGGGATATGTCGATGTCTGACCGGCCGGTCCGGCGCAAAATCGGATCTCGCCGGAAAGTGTCGTCAGCGCCGCGCGGACGATCAAGCATCCGCGCCGGCGCTTTTCTCACGGCAACCCGGCCGGCCCTGCTGGAGCGAGGCTCCGACAAGCGCTTTCGGGCTCTTGTCTACGATCTTCTCACCATTGCATCCCGGATGGATACGGTGCGCGAACATATCGCGCGCCGCATGATGCTGACCGGTCCGCAATACAGCCTTCTGATGTCGATTGCGCAGCAGCAAGCAAAGGGAGGTGTCGGTGTCGGCGCACTTGCACGGCTGCTGCATGTTTCCAGCGCCTTCGTCGCAACCGAAACGCGACGGCTGGCGCAGGCGGGACTGGTCGAAAAGCGGCCAAACCCGGAAGACGGGCGCGGCGTGATCCTCAGCGTGACGCCGGCCGGCATGGCTGCACTGGAGGCGAACGCGGCGGAGATCTGCGCGATCAACGATGCGTTCTTCGGCGAACTGGATCGGGCCTCGTTCGAGGCCGTGTCTACGGCCGTTACAGCGATTGTCGCTGGCTCGCGCAAGGCGATGCAGCACGTCCGGATGAATGAACTGAAGGCAGATGCCGCCTTCCAGGAGGCAGCGGAATAGCCGGCCGCTCAGCGAGGCTTGAACAGTCCAAGTCTGGGGGCACTGCGCGCGCGTCTTGGCGAACCCACCAATGCGACAAAATAAAGCTTGTGAAATATCACAGGTAAGTCACCCTTGGCCCGTCTTTGTGGATGTTGCTGATGGTGTCCTACTTCGTTCGATATCGGGGAGAAGCGTCCGATCCGGCTGAATTTGCGGCGTATTATGCGCAGCATCACGCAAAGATATTGCGCCGCTTTCCGGAAATCGCATCGCTGACACTGCATCTGCCGGTTGCGTCGAGCGATCCGTTTCCGGTCAAGCCGGGCGGTTCGTTCATGCTAGCGCAGATGACCTTCGCCGACGCCGCAAGCCTCGACCGGGCCCTGCGATCCGAAGCCCGCCGCGAGGCTCGGGAAGACTTCGCGCATTTTCCGCGCTTCGAGGGCGAGGTCACCCACGAAGCGATGCGCCGGCAGGTGATCTTCTAATGAATATGGAGAATGCACGCCGGGTGCTGCAGCGGGATCCGAACCCGCATCTCTTCCGGCCGCATTCGTTCCGCAGCGTCACCACCCGCAACCGCATCATGCTGTCGCCGATGTGCCAGTATTCTGCGCGCGATGGACTCGCAAACGACTGGCACTTCGCGCATCTGGCGGCGCGCGCCACGGGCGGCGCGGGCATCGTCTGCGTCGAGGCCACGCATATCGAGCCGCGCGGCCGTATCACCAGGCATTGCCTTGGCCTTTGGAACGATGAGCAACGCGACCAGCTGGCCCGCATCGCCTCGTTTATCCAATCGCAGGGCGCCGTCCCGGCGATTCAGATCGGTCATGCCGGCCGCAAGGCGTCGGTGTCGCGTCCGTGGGAGGGAACGCAGCAGCTGACGGCGGAGCAGGGCGGCTGGCCGACCATCGCGCCTTCGGCCATTCCTTATGCGGATGGCTTCACCATGCCCGAAGCCATGTCGGCTGACATGATCCCGGCGGTGACAGAGATGTTCGCTGCCTCGGCACGCCGCGCCCGTGAGGCGGGTTTCCGGGTCCTCGAATTGCACGCCGGGCACGGCTACCTGTTTCATCAGTTTTTTGCTCAGGCCAGCAACCACCGCACGGACCGCTATGGTGGATCGCTCGAGAACCGGGTCCGCTTCCTGATGGAAACCATCGATGCCGTCCGTCGCGAATGGCCGGACGATCTGCCGCTGTTCGTGCGCGTGTCCCTGACGGACTGGGTCGATGGCGGCTGGGACCTGGACGAAAGTCTCGCATTGTGCCGGATGCTGAAGGCGCGCGGCGACGTGGATCTGATCGACTGCACCAGTGGCGGCAACGATCGCAGGCAAAGCATCTCCATTCATCCGGGCTATCAGGTGCCACTTGCGGAGCGGGTGAAGCGCGAGGTGGGTATTGCGACCGGGGCGGTTGGCCTGATTTCCTCACCGGAAATGGCGGAGGAGATCATCGCCAACGAGCGTGCCGATCTTGTGATTCTGGGCCGCGCGCTCCTGTTCAATCCGCACTGGCCGCTACATGCAGCCAACATGCTGAAGGCGCGCAGCATGACCTGGCCGGTTCAATACGAACGCTCGAATATCTTCTGACGGCGGAGACGGACTTGTTCGAACAGCAAATCATCAACGGCATTATGCTTGGTTCGATCTACGCCATGGTGGCAGTAGCTCTGACGCTCAGCATCGGTGTTCTGAATTTTCTGAATTTCAGCATTCCCGGTCTTTTCATGATCGGTGGCATGTCCGTTTGGGCACTCACCAATGCCGGATTGCCCTGGCCGGTCGCCGCAGGCGCCGGTCTCGTCATCGTTGCCGCCGCGTCGCTTGTTGTCGAGCGCTTTACATGGCGATGGATGCGCGGGGCGGAGCACTCCATCCCGCTGGTCAGTTCGATGGCATTCCTGTTGCTGTTCGAGCATCTAGCCGTGGCCTATTACGGCTCGGACATGCGGGTGGTGAATGTCGGTTTTGCCCAGGCCGATATCCGTGTGGCCGGGCTGGTGATCGGCGTGCCGCAATTGATCGGGCTGATCTGTTCGATCATGCTGATCTGGGGACTGTCGCTGCTTTTAAAGAAGACCAAGATCGGCCGCGGCCTGCGCACAATCGCCGAAGACTCCGATACGGCAGTCATTCTCGGTGTCGATATCAACCGCATCGTGCCGATCGTGTTTGTCGTCGCCGGTCTGTTTGCAGCTCTGGCCGGAATCATCTTCGCCCTCAATTATCGGCAGGTGCATCCGTTCATGGGTGAAGCGGTCGGCCTGAAAGGCATCTCCGCGATGATCGTCGGCGGCATGGGGAATATCTGGGGTTCGATTGCGGGCGGCTTGATCATCGGCATCGCCGAGGTGATGGCGATCCGCTATCTGGGATCGGACTTCGTGGACATCGCCGTATACGGACTTCTGCTGCTGATCCTGTTCGTGCGGCCGACAGGCCTGTTCAGCGCGGCCCCGGTGGGACGGAGCGGCATATGAGCGGCTATCTTGAAGGCATTCTGGTCCTGCTCGCCGTCAACGTGGTGTTTGCGTATGGCGCCTACCTGCCGCTATCGGCGGGCCAACTGAACCTTGGCATGGCCGGCTTCGCGGCCCTGGGGGCTTATTCATCGGCCTATATGAGCAATGTGCTGATGTTCGATCCGTTGCTGGCTATCCCGGTCGGCGGTGTTCTGGCCGGCCTGCTGGCGCTGATCGTCGCGGTGCCGATCTTGCGGACGCGCGGCATTTATCTGGCGCTTGCCACCTTCGCGCTCGGGCAAGTGGTGCAGGCCACCATCCTCAATCTCGAGGTCATTGGTGGTGCGGCCGGTTATCCGGTCACGGCCTTTGTGCGCCTGCCGGTGGTGATCATCTTCTCGCTCGTAGTCGTGGTCTTTGTCTGGCTGCTGTTTGCGACCCGCTTCGGCATCGCGGTGCGGGCGGTACACGACGACGAGCGTGTCGCCGATCTCATGGGCATCGAGGTGCGCGGGTTCCAGATCGCCGCTTTTGTTATCGGCTCATGTATTGCAGGCATCGGTGGCGGACTTTACGCGCACCATTTCAGCTTTATCGAGGCGCAATATTTCAATATCGCGCTGAGCATCACGATCGTCCTGTATGTGCTTCTCGGCGGCACCCAGACTGTTCTCGGGCCGCTTGTAGGCGCGGCGGTCTTCACCCTGCTGCCGGAGGTGCTGCGAGCCAGCCAGCACTGGCGCTATGTCATCTTCGCCGCCGGCATCATTGTCCTGATGGCCCTGCGGCCGCAGGGAATGATCACCGGCGCGCAGCTCCGGCGACTGTTCGACTGGCGAAGTCCGGGGCAAAGAAATCTGGCTGAGAACCGCGAAGGTGGCGCATGAGCGATACCATCCTCACGGTCGACAATATCAGCAAGAATTTCGGTGGCCTGGCCGTCATCCATAATCTGTCCTTCGATGTGCGCCGTGGTTCCAAGACAGCGCTCATCGGCCCGAACGGTGCGGGAAAGACCACGGTCTTCAACCTGATCACCGGAGCCTATCCGGTCGATAGCGGCCGGATCGTGATGGACGGGCATGACATCACGCATGTCCTGTCGCGTCGCCGCGTGCATTACGGCTTGGCGCGAAACTTCCAGAACGTCAGGTTGATGCCGCACCTGACGACACTCGAGAATGTCATGGTAGGCCAGCATTCCCGCTACGGCGGATGGCGCGGTTCGCTGCAGCCGGTCAGCCTGTGGCCGGGGAATCGCTGGCGCAAAGAGGCGCGAGACGCGCTGGCGCATGCCGGCCTCGACGCCTATGAGCGCGACTCGGTCGGCAGTCTGCCTTACGGCGTGCAGAAGCGGATTGAACTCGTGCGTGCGCTGATGGCCGGTCCGCGCCTGCTGTTGCTCGATGAGCCGGCGGCGGGGCTGAACGAGGCGGAAACCGCCGCGCTGAAAACGCACCTCGACCATATTTGCAGGGATACGCAGATCACGCTGCTCGTGGTCGAGCATGACATGCAGTTTATCGGCGCGTTGTGCGAGGAGGTGGTCGTGATCAGCTTCGGCGAAAAGATAGCCGAAGGCACGCCAGAATCCATTCGGCACAACCGCGAGGTTCAGCGCGTCTATCTGGGCGAGCCTGTCAGCACAACAGCGTCGGCCGCGGAAAGGAGGCGCAGGCATGCTTCTTGAAGTAAAAGACCTGCACGTCCGCTACGGCCGGGTCCATGCCGTGCGCGGCGTCAATCTCGCGCTCGAGCCGGGCATGATCGTCGCTGTGGTCGGCGCGAATGGCGCCGGGAAATCCTCGTTGCTGCGAGCGATTCTGGGCGTGGAGCGGGTCGCGGCGGGACAGGTGCGGTTCGACGGCGCCGATATCACGGCATGGCCGACCAGCGAAAGGGTCAAGAATGGCCTCGTACTGGTGCCGGAGGGACGCCGTATCATCATGACCCTGACCGTGCACGAAAACCTGCTGATGGGTGCGTTCAATCGCCGCCTTACGGCCGACGTGCATCGCGAGATCGACGACATCTTCGACCGTTTCCCAAATCTGAAGGCGCGAAGGGATCATCCGGCATCGGTTTTGTCCGGCGGGGAGCAGCAAATGCTCGCAATCGGTCGTGCGCTGCTTGCGGGTCCGAAACTCATGATGCTCGACGAGCCCTCGCTCGGCTTGAGCCCGCTGTTATCCGGTGAAGTGTTCGAGCATATCGCGTCCCTGAGCTACGACCGGGAGATTGCCATCCTGCTCATCGAGCAGAATACGCAGCGCGCCCTCGAACTCGCGGACCATGCCTATGTGATGGAGCTTGGACGCGTCGTCATCGAAGGCGCGCCCGACAAGCTGTTGTCCGACCATACGCTGATTGATGCCTATCTCGGACCAAGCGTGACACCGAGTGGCTCGGACAAGGGCGACCAGGCGGCGTCCCGTATGGACACCGCGACCGAAGTGCCTGAAGTGAACCAGCAAAGGAAGAGTGCATCATGACCAGAAAGATGATGATGGCGACCGTCGCCGCCGCTTGGCTATCCGCGACGACATTCGGAGCAGCATCGCAAGAGCTTCTCCTTGGCTATCTTCCCGCGTCGGGCGGTCCGTTCGCGACCTTCTCGCGCACGAATTTCGTTGCGGCCGAAATGGCCGTCGATGAGATCAATGCGGCGGGCGGTGTCAACGGCAAGAAACTGCGGATCGTCCCCTTCGACACGGCCGGAAAGCCGGATCAGGCCGTCGTGGGCGTACGCAAGCTCGCCGATGACGACAAGGTCATGGCGATCATCGGGCCGTTCAGCTCGAGCGAGGCGCGCGTCGTGTTCCCCGCCGGCGAGCGGGCTGGCATCGTGTCGATGTCGATGGCCTCGTCGGCGCCTAACCTCGCAGAGCCATATTCCTACGGATTCCGCAATACGACCGACGAAGGCTATCTGTTCACCCGCGTGTTGCGGGCGCTGAAAGACAAGAACTACCCGATGGCGACTGGTGCCATCGCTTATGCCACCGACGACGTGATCTCAAAGACAATGGGCGAAAAGGTACTGCCGGCGTTGATGAAGAACGCCGGGGTCGACGTTAAAGGCAGTGTCACGTTCCAGACCCAGGCCTTCGACATG
>JAEZBA010000025.1 GCA_023430245.1 Pseudomonadota bacterium | reverse complement strand
GGCCGGATCGCCTCAGCTCGCGCGCCACGGTGGTGGTGATGCGCACCCCGGTGGCGCCCAGCGGATGGCCGATGGCGATGGCGCCGCCGTTGACGTTGAGCTTGTCCTCGTCGATGCCGAGTTCGCGCGCGCAGGCCATGACCTGCGCGCCGAAGGCTTCGTTGATCTCGATGCGGTCGATCTCCGACAGCTTCAGCCCGGCGCGTTCCAGCACCGCCTTGATCGCAGGTACGGGCCCGATCCCCATCACCTCCGGCGGTACGCCGACCGCGGCCGATGCCACCAGGCGGGCGAGCGGCACTTTGCCGTTCTTCTTCACGTATTCCCCGCTCGCGACCAGCGCCGCCGCGGCGCCGTCGACGATGGCCGACGAATTTCCGCCGGTCTGCACGCCGCCGAAGGCCGGCGGGATTTTCGCGAGCGTATCCACCGGCGATGGCCGCACATGGGTGTCGGTCTTCACTTCCGGGGTCTTGCGCGACAATTTGATGCCGCGCGGTTCATAGCCGTCCAGTTCGAACGTCTCGGTGGTGACGGGCACGATCTCACCGTCGAGGAAACCGTCCTTCTGGGCGGCGAGCGCGCGGTCGAAGGAGCGGGCGGCAAACTCGTCTACTTCCTTGCGGGTGATCTGATATTGCCGCGCGAGATTTTCCGCAGTGTCGCCCATGGTGACCTTGGCGGCCGGGTCGAGCAAAGCCTCCCAGAGAAAATCCTTGAACTCGACCTGGCCCAGGCGGAAGCCGCTGCGGCTGGTATAGGACGCGACCGGATTGCGGCTCATCGATTCCGTTCCGACGCAGAGCGCAACATCGGCGCGTCCGAGCGAGACCGCATCGGCGCCCTGCGACAGCACTTCGATGCCGGTGCCGCAGACGCGTTGCACATGATGCGCCGGCGTCTCGATCGGTGCGCCGGAATACAGTGCGACATGGCGCGGCAGACAGAACACGTCGAAGCTCGCCTGCGCCATGTTGCCGGTGATGACGGTGTCGATATCCTCGCCCTTGACGCCGGCACGCTTCAGCACCTCGCGGCCGACCTTGATGCCAAGATCGGTTGGCGAGATGGCTGCCAAAGGTCCATTGTAGTCTGCGAACGGCGTGCGCACGCCCTCGACCAGCCATGCATCGGTAAACGTGGCGCCGATGCCGCGTGTTTTTTCAGACATATCAGGCCTTTTTGTCGATGGTGATGACGCGCGCAGACGGCGGATCGGAATACATCTCCTCCACCATTGCCTTGCGATGGCTCAACACCGCGCGCTGGTTGATCGATCCCTTGTCGGTGATCTCGCCGACATCGAGCGACGGCGGCTCGGCCAGCAGGATCGCCCGCATCACGCGATTGGAGGAGCCGGTCGAGGACTTTGCGAAATTGGTCAGCAAGTCCCTGAACTTTGCCTTCACGCCGGCATGGTCCAGCACGTTGGCCGCGGCCGCGTCCTTCGGCAGGTCCAGCGCGTATTTGCGCAACGCCTCCACATCGGGAACGACGATCACACCGATATAATCGCGGTCGGCGCCGCCGATCACGACGTCGCGCACATAGGGCGCAAAGTGCGCGATGAAAGCCGCCCGCAGCGGGCCGACGCTGACCCAGGTGCCGGTGCCGAGCTTGAAGTCCTCGGCGATGCGGCCGTCGAACAGCAGCCCCTGCAGCGGATTGTTCTCGTCCTCGAATTTGAGCGCGTCGCCGATCTTGTAGAAACCTTCCTCGTCGAAGGCCTTCGCGGTCAGGTCCGGCTGGCGCCAGTAACCCGGCGTGATATGCGGACCCTTGAAGCGGGCCTCCAGCTTGCCGTCGACCGGCACGAGTTTCAGCGTCGAGCCGCGCGCCGGCAGGCCCATATTGACGCCGTGCACGCTCTCCCACATCCGGCTCATCGCGAACGGCGCGGTCTCGGTCGAACCCAGGCCGGTCAGGAACAGAACGCGCTGCCCGATCGTCTGCATCGCGAGTTCCTGATACTCGTCATAGACGTGCTGCGCGATCGCAGCGCCCGCATACCACAGCACTTTCAGGCGGCTGAAGAAGTTGCGCCGCAATTGCTCGTCGGAGCGGAAAAACGGCAGCAGCGCTTCGTATCCCTTCGGCACGTTGAAATACCAGGTGCAGGCGACGTCCTTCAGATTGCGCACCGTGTGCTCGATCGCGCCCGGCAGCGGCTTGCCCTCGTCGATATAGAAGGTGCCACCGTTGTAGAGCGCGAGCCCGACGTCATGGTTGCCGCCAGCGGTGTGATGCCACGGCGCCCAGTCGAGGACCGTCGGCGGCTCGTCCTGCAGATACTGCAAGGCCGAGCGCACCATGATCTGGTTCGAGCACCACATGCGCTGGGTGTTGATCACGCCCTTGGGCATGCCGGTCGAGCCCGAGGTAAACAGGAATTTCGCGATGGTGTCGGGGCCGACCTTGTCATGGGCGTCCTCGACCGCGGCAGTCGGAATGGTGGCAGCGAGATGGTTGAAGTCGAGCGACGGACGGCCCGCAATCGGGTTGCGGGTGAAGACCAGTTCGGTCTCTTTCGGCACGATCGCTTCGATCGCCTTGGCATATTGCTGGCCGTCGCAGGCGAACACCATGCCCGGCGTCAGAAGATCGAGAATGTAGCGCAGCTTGCCAAAATCCGACGAGATCAGCGAATAGGCCGGCGAGATCGGCGCATAGGGGATGCCGACGTAAAGGCAGCCCAGCGCCAGCATCGCATGTTCGAGATCGTTGCCGGACAGGATCGCGACCGGCCGCTCGGCGGAGAGGTTGCGCGACAGCAGCGCCTGGCCGATGCATTTGGCGTATTGCAGCGCCTGCGCGTAGCTGATGTGACGCCATTCGCCATTGGCGTCGCGCGCCGCCATGAAAGTGCGATCGGGCGTCTCATTCGCCCAATGCACCAGGCGATCGGTGATCCGCGCCGGATAGTCGTCAAGCGGAAAGCGCGAACGGATCAGCATGGTGCCGTCCGGCCGCCGCTCGATATCGATCTCCGGCGTTTCGAGCTTCACCGGCCGGATCGGAGCCGGTCCACCGGTATGCGTCGTCTGAGGCGCTTGCGCCATCTGCGTCATTCCTACCCTGGCGGCGTCTCTGATGATCGACAACTCGTCGATCAGCCCTTGTGCAGGGCCTTGGGCGCTCGCTTTTCCAAGAAGTCTTTCAGCCGAGCCTGCGCCTCCTCGCTGCCGGAGGAGATCGCAGCCATCAGCGCTTCCATCATATAGCCGCCCGGACGGTCGATGTCCGCAATTCGTGGCAGCGCATGCATGACGGCATAATTTGTCATCGGTGTATTTGCCGCGCAGCGCTTCGCGAGTTCGATACCCTTCTCCAGGCCGGTGCCGTTCTCGACCAGATAGTGGGACAGGCCCATCGTCAGCCCATCTTCGGCGCCATAGGTGCGGCCCGTCAGCATCATGTCCATCATGCGCGAGGCGCCGATCAGGCGTGGGATCCGCACCGAGCC
>JAEZBA010000653.1 GCA_023430245.1 Pseudomonadota bacterium | reverse complement strand
TGCACAGGCGGACGATGCCAGCGCGCGCCTCGTGCGCTACGGACTGGTCGTGCCACCCGCCGACGTCGCAAAGGCGATGCGACTGCAACCCGGCGAACCCGCGCTCGCCGTTGACCGCCTCTACATGATCGGCAGCAAGCCGGTTGCACTGGCACTCGGTTGGCTCGGTCAGGCCGCCGCAACGATCCCTCGCGCCAAAGCCGAACTGATCGCGACCGAGGACATGATGCGCGAGGCTGGGCTTGCTGTCGCGACCTCGAACGTGACGCTGCGGGCGCAAGCGGCCGGCGAAGCGATCGGAAAACTGTTGCGGGTTTCTGCCCGGGCGCCGCTCCTGCTTCTGCAGCGCACGTCGAGCGGTCCCGATGGCACCGTCGCCGAGTTTGGCCGCATGTATTTCTGCTCGGACAGCTATGAGATCGCGCTCTCGCATCACGAGACGGGTTCGTTCGGAATCCAGCCGGTGCAGGCGCATGCGGAAGTGAAATGATGACGTCACGATTACTGGCTCGAGGGGAGTGAGTGCGATGATGATGAACCGAATTTGGATGCTTCTGACAGCAGCGGCCCTGGCATTTGCGCCGCAGGCACATGCGCAGCAATGGCCGAGCAAGCCGATCCACGTAATCGTGCCGTTCGCCCCGGGCGGATCGACCGATGTCGCCGCGCGGCTCATCGGCCAGCATCTGTCCAAGGCCTTTGGGCAACAGGTGGTGATCGAGAACCGGACCGGTGCCAATGGCAATATCGGCACCGAAGCCGCGGCCAGAGCCGCGCCCGACGGATACACGCTCCTTGTCGCGCCGGACTCGGTTGTCGCCAATCCGCATATCTACAAGGTCGACTATGACGCACTGAAGGATTTCGCTCCGGTCATCCAGTTGTCGGTGCAGCCTATCGTCATGGCCGCGCACGCCGATCTGGGGGCGAAATCGGTCGCCGAACTGGTCGCGCTGGCGAAAAGGCAGCCCGGCATCCGCTTCGCTACCGGCAGCGGTATCGGTTCCGCGCAGCATATGGCGACCGCCTGGTTCGCACAGATCGCCGGCATCGAACTGACGCAGGTGCCTTATCGCGGCGGCGGCCAGGCGATCAACGACCTGATTGCCGGGCACATCACTCTGGGCACGCTCGGCTCGACGCCGCTGATCCCGCATTACAGGGCGGGCAAGCTGTTGTTGCTGGCGCAGACAACGGCCAAGCGGTCGAAGAGCCTGCCTGACATTCCGACGTTCCAGGAAGCAGGAGTCGACGGCCTCGTGATGGATCAATGGCTCGGCGTGTTTGCACCGGCCGGAACGCCGCCGGAGGTCATCAAGAAGCTCAATGTCGAGATCAATCTCGCCTTGCAAGACAAGACCCTGCTCGACAATTTCGACAAGTCAGCGCTCGATGTGGTCGGCGGCAGTTCGGAACAATTCGCCGCGCGCATGAAGGACGATTATGCCAAATACGGCAAGATCGCCAAGCAGCTCAACATCAAGGCGCAGTAGCGATCACTCCGCCGCCCGGCGCGAAGCCTGCTCCTCGTCATACAGACGCGAGAGAATGCGTCGCGCCTGAATGCCGCCGGCATCGGCATGAATATCGACCTGTGACTCGCTCTTGTCGTTGTCGATGGTGCGCTGCTGCGCCTCGAACACCTCCTTGTCCTCGAGAAAGGCGATCTTGACCTGCTCGAAAATCATGTCGGTGAGCTTCTCGTTCTTCACGTCGAAGTCGTGCGCCTGCGCCCAGAAATAATGCGAGGTGGTCTCGGTCTCCGGCGTGATCGCGTTCAGATTGCGCATATGGATCCCGTCGACGAACTTGCCTTCCGGCGCGCCGGTGCCGGTCGGGGTCGCCCCGACCGAAAGGCGCAGATAAGCGGGCGGCAGGAAATCGATGAACTGCCAGCGATCGACATTGGTGGTGAAGCCGCCCGCCTTGACGTAGGTCGGCGGCGCCGGCTTGTCGATCATCCAACGCGTCACCAGAACGCCGCCCGGTGTGCGCTTGACCCGCACCTCAGCATTTTCGGCGACGGCGGCATTGCCGATGGTCGATTCATGCACGAAGGCGAGATGGGTGAGATCGAGCAGGTTGTCGACGATCAGCTGCCAGTTCGCTTTGACATGGATGTAGGTGCCCTTGGCGCCCCAGTCCGGTGAATCGAGCCACTGATAGTCGGGGATGGTGGCAGGATCGGCCTGCGCCGGATCGCCCATCCACACCCAGATCCACCGATAACGCTCCACAACCGGATAGGTCTTCACCCGCGCGGTGTCTGGTATCGACTCCTGCCCCGGAATGCGCACGCATGTTCCGGAGCGATCGAAACGCAGCCCGTGATAATGGCATTGCAGGAGATTGCCCTCGACCACCTTGCCCATGGACAGCGGCACGCGGCGATGCGGACACTTGTCTTCCAGTGCAACGACGCTGCCCTGCGCATCCCGGTACAGCACCACCAGCTCGTTCAGGATGGTGCGGCCGAGCGGCTTTTCACCAAGCTCGTTATCCCATGCCGCAACGTACCAATGGTTTTTCAGGAACATCGACGGGTCTCCTCACGTGCGGGGCGTCTTGTTGCGCGCCTAAAGCATGTCCTTGATCGCCTTGATCACGCGGCGGTCCACGCTGATCAGATCGTTCCCGGGTGGAACCTTGAAATGGGCGCGCTCATCGTCCGAAACCCCGCGGCCCTGCAGCAGCACACGACCGTCCGCCGTCAGATAGATCGAGGGGGCATCCTCCTGCGTCTCGTCCTGCCAGACCAGTTCCACGCGAAAGTGCAAAGCGGCCTCTCTTTCAAAGCAATTTGGAAGCTTTCAAACTCCGTTACACGCAAATGGCCGTACTTTGAAGGGCGAACGAAACGTGCCCGCTAGCGGTCGAACATGGTCGACGGCAGCCACAGTGCGATTTGCGGGAACGCCGCCAGAAGCGCAACCGCGACGCACATCAGCACGAAGAACGGCGCGGTGCTTCGCGCGATGGCGAAGATGTGTCGCCCGGTGAGGCTTTGCAGGACGTAGAGGTTGAATCCGACCGGCGGGGTGATCTGCGCCATCTCGACCACCAACACGACATAGATACCGAACCAGATCAGGTCGAAGCCGGCCTTTTCCACCAGCGGGATG
>JAEZBA010000648.1 GCA_023430245.1 Pseudomonadota bacterium | reverse complement strand
CCAATATCCAGCGCGCCGCCGGCCCGTCCGACTCCATCGCTGTCGGCACGGTGGATGGCGTTGCCATTCTGGCGCGGTCCGAGAAGGGCTGGACGGTGACACACCGCGCACTGCAAGGCGTGTTCGTCAGTGCGGTGACGGCGCTGGATGACCGCACACTGTTTGCCGCCACCCGCGGCATTGGCATCGCACGCAGCGACGACGCCGGCGCCACCTGGCGATGGGTCAATAACGGCCTTTCGCATTATGAATTCTGGTCGGCCCGGGCCGGCAAGCTTCAGGGACGCGACGTGGTGTTTGCCGGCGCATTGCCGGCCCATCTCTATGTCAGCGAAGACAAGGGCGAGACCTGGCGGGAGCTGCCCGCGTTGCGCAGAGCCGACAGCGTCGCAAAATGGACGTTTCCGCCGCCGCCCCGTGTCGGCCATATCAAGGACATCGTGATCGACGGCGACCGTCTGCTGGTCGGCATCGAGATCGGCGCGCTCCTGGTCTCGACCGATTTCGGCGAAAGCTTCACCGATCTGAAAGTCGATCCCGATCCGCAGGAATGCGACATCCATCGCATTCTCGTGCATCCCGCGCGGCCGGACCGGCTGATCGTCGCCAACGGCATCGTCGGCATGATGTCGAGCGAGGACGGCGGCAAGAGCTGGGTGAAAATTCCGATGCCGCCGGCCGCCGATTACCCGGATGCGATCGTGATCCATCCGGAGCAACCAGACCTGCTGTTCATGACCGCGGGTGTCGGCTGGCCGCTGCATTGGTATGAGCGCGGCCGCGCCCGCGGCAAGATCTTTCGCAGCCCCGATGCCGGCAAGACCTGGCAGCGTTTGCTTGGCGGATTGCCGAATGGACAGCGCGCCTTGTTCAGTGCGCTGACCATCGAGGCACGGCCCGACGGATATGCGCTCTTTGCCGCCGACACCGACGGCCAGGTGTTCGAGAGCCTCGATGGCGGCGACTCTTGGACCATCATCGCCGATGTCGCGCCGGTGTCGAAGGGCGAGTTCTACAAGGGGCTGGTGCGCGATCGAGTCAAGCTCGCCGGTGTCGACGACATCGTCGCCAACGCCAAGGCGAGCAAACGCTGGGAAGAGGCCGGGAAGAAAGTATAAGTCACGCCAGCCACCAGCGTGTTTACGACAACAATCGTGCAACCGCGCCGCCTGCGTCATAAGATGACATCGAGGGGCTGACTCGGGGTTGGAAGGCATGAGACTGCTGCGGCGTCTGCTCCAGCGCCTGCTTGTCGTCGCGGTCGGCGCCGTCACGGTCTGGCTGATCGTGTTCGTTGTTTTCGATTTCGCCGATCGTCGTCTGCCGTGGGCGATAGCGCTGGCCGTGACCTATGGCATTGCGGCTTATGTGGTTCTGCCTCGCGCCATCAGGCTCGGACTTCATATCCTGCAGCGCGGCCGTGTGCCGAGCTACACCCTGACCGGAGACGGCCTGCCCGGCGATCCGGTGAACATGGGGCTGATCGGCACCCGCCGTCAGCTGTGCGAAGCCTTTGCCGCCATGGGCTGGTCGGAAGCGGACCCGCTTGATGTCAGAAGTTCGATACGGATGGCGCGCGCCTTCGTGCTGAACCAGACCTATCCGCAAGCGCCTTTCAGCACGCTGTACCTGTTTGGGCGCGGTCAGGACATTGGCTTCCAATTGCCGATCGACAACAGTCCGCGCAAACGGCACCACGTCCGCTTCTGGGGCCGGCCCACAGCGCGCGCCGAGCAGATGATCGACACGCCGGGATTCTGGCTCGGCACCGATCGGCCGGCGCCGGACGAAGAGGCGCTGTGGGTGGGTGCCGCGACGAAGGACATCGGCTTTTCCCTCACGCGCCTGAGCTTCCAGATCACCCATGCAACCGACGATGACACCAACGAGGAGCGTGATTTCCTGGTGAAGGAATTGATCCGGCATGGTGTTATCGTCAACGTCCGCTCGCATCGGTCCGGCGAGCATCTCCAGATCGGTAAGGTCAACAAGTACATCACCGATGGCGAGATCGCGGTCGCCGACTTGAAGGCGTAATCGCACCTCGTAATTTCAACGACACCACAGGGGCGACCCCGAACCGGTTGTGCATTGCGTCACGCCGCGCCTTTCCCCACTTGCGGCGCATTTCGCCTTTCTCCACACTGGAAAATCTTCCCGGGAGCATTCCATGTTGTTCGGCTTCGATATTTTTGCCCTCGTGCTGGTCGCGCTGGCGATCATCACCTTGTTCGCCGGCGTCAAGACCGTGTCCCAGGGCTACAATTGGACTGTCGAACGGTTCGGCAAATACACCCGCACCCTGCAGCCGGGGCTCACGTTCATCATTCCGTATATCGACCGCGTCGGCACCAAGATGAACATGATGGAGCAGGTGATCGACATCCCGCAGCAGGACGTGATCTCCAAGGACAACGCCACCGTTACGGTCGACGGCCTCGCTTTCTTCCAGGTGTTCGATGCTGCGAAAGCGAGCTACGAAGTCGCCGACCTGCAGGAATCCATCGTCAAGCTGACCATGACCAATATCCGCTCGGTGATGGGCGGCATGGATCTCGACGAGATGCTGTCGCATCGCGACGTGATCAACGAACGGCTGCTGCGCGTTGTCGACGCGGCGGTCTCGCCCTGGGGCGTCAAGGTCAACCGCATCGAGATCAAGGATATCGTCCCGCCCGCCGATCTGGTGCAGGCGATGGGACGGCAGATGAAGGCCGAGCGCGAGAAGCGCGCCGAAATCTTGCAGGCGGAAGGTCAGCGCGCCTCCGAAATCCTGCGCGCCGAGGGCGCCAAGCAGGCGCAGATTCTGGAAGCCGAGGGCCGCAAGGAAGCCGCCTTCCGCGACGCCGAGGCGCGCGAACGCACCGCGCAGGCGGAAGCGAAAGCGACCGAACTGGTGAGCGAAGCGATCGCCCGCGGCGACGTCGCCGCCATCAACTATTTCGTCGCCGAAAAATATCTGACCGCCTTCGGACGCTTCGCCGATTCCGACAACCAGAAAGTCCTGCTGCTGCCGGTCGAGACCATGGGCGTGCTCGGTTCGCTGGCCGGCATCGGCGAAATCGCCAAGGCGACCTTCGGCGGCGATGGCGCCGGCGGATCGCCCTCGCCGCAGCCGCGGCGTCCGCTCACGCCGTCCGGTCAGCCCGGCCCCACGGGCCCGGCCGTTCCCGGAGCCCCGGTTTTCACCACGCAGCGCCCATAGCCGCCGCCTGACCGGAGCTTGCCATGCTGGCCTGGATCGTTTCGCTCGGCGCCTGGAACTGGTTCATCCTGGCGGCGCTCCTGCTGCTGCTGGAGGTGCTGACGCCCGGCATGTACATGCTCTGGCTCGGCCTGACTGCCATCGTGCTCGGCGCGCTGGCGAGCGCGATGACGATCCCCTGGCAGATGCAATTAATCCTGTTTGCCGTGTTGTCGATCGCGCTGGTGCCGGTGTGGTGGCATTTCGCCCGCAAGGCGGAAAAGCCGCAGGACAACCCGTTCCTCAATCGCCGCGCGGAAGGCTATGTCGGCCGGGTGTTCACGCTCGAGACGGCGATCGTCAACGGTGTCGGCGCAATCCGCATCGACGATACGGTATGGCGAGTCAGCGGTCCGGATTGCCCGGCGGGCGCCAAAGTGCGCGTCGCAAGCAGCGACGGGCCGAATCTCACGGTCGAAGCGCTGTAGCAAACGCAGTCGGCGCGGTGGCGGAGAGGGAGGGATTCGAACCCCCGGTACCCTTGCGAGCACGCCGCATTTCGAGTGCGGTGCTTTCAACCACTCAGCCACCTCTCCGCGGGGCCGAACGGGGCGAAGCGCCCCAGGACGGGGCGTTACTTAGCCAAGGTGGGTTAACGAAACAAGGGCGGCGCACGCTCCACCAATGAGGATTCCCGGAACCGCGATGCCATGGACGGGGTCTTGGACCGTGTCTTGGCCGCCGCGTCACCGGAAACCCGGTTGGCAGGGCGCGCCTGGCATCTCCCTGCGATTTGCGTCACGCCCGCGGCATCGCGTCGCCAGCCAATTGTCCCCGCATAAGCTGGATCTGAGCCGCGAGAAAATCGGCAAAGGCGCGCACATGCGGCACAGATCTGACCTCCTCGCGCACGATCATCCACATTTCCGATTCAACGCCTTTGACCGGCGGCAGACAGCGCACCAGTTCGGGCTCTTCATCGCCGACGAGACAAGGCAGCATGGCGATGCCATGGCCGGCTTTCAGCGTCGAGACCAGATTGGCAAGGCTGTTGC
>JAEZBA010000574.1 GCA_023430245.1 Pseudomonadota bacterium | reverse complement strand
TGGCCGCGGAGGGGGCCGCAAATCCGGCGGCGCAGGGCCCGGCAGCCACGACCGCGCCGGCCGCCCAACGTCCGACGGCGGCCCCGCCGTCACCTCGCCCGGCTCCCGTCGTGCAACCGGCGAAACGAAATCCCCAGCAAGGCGCTGCGCAGCGCGGACAGGCGGCACCTGTCCCCAACGCGCCGCGGACGCAATAGCGCGGCTCCGCCCGGCCTTGTAAGGTCTGGCGACCCGATTCCACCACGCCCAAGAGTTCCGATGACGTTGTCGAGCATGACCGGTTTCGCCCGCAGCCATGGCGCGAGCGGCAGCTATGCTTGGTCGTGGGAAATCAAATCGGTCAATGCCAAGGGTCTGGAATTGCGCCTGCGTCTGCCACCGGGTTTTGATGCGGTAGAGATCCCGGTCCGCACGCGGGGGGCGGAAACGCTGTCGCGTGGAAATGTCTATGCAACGCTGACCGTCAACCGCGAGGGCATTGCTCCGGTGGTTCGCATCAACGAACCGGTGCTGAAAGCCATCATCAATGCGGTCGGCAATCTGTCCGGCAAGGTCGATGCCGAAAAGCCGCGACTCGACGGCCTGCTCGGACTGCGCGGCGTGATCGATGTCGCGGACGCTGAAGAGTCCGAAGAGGAGAAGGCGGCGGCCGAGGATGCGATCGTCAAGGGTTTCGTGCAGGCGCTGAAGGGGCTTTCCGAGATGCGCCGGCATGAGGGTGAAGCCATCGGCCGCGTTCTGTCGGCGCGTCTCGACGAGATGGCGGCACTCTCGGCGCGCGCCGAGGCGGCGCCGGGCCGTCAGCCCGAGGCGGTGAAGAAGAAACTCGCCGATCAGATTGCCGTCCTGCTCGACGCATCAAGCCGCTTCGATCCGGATCGTCTGCACCAGGAGGCGGTTCTGCTCGCCGGCAAGGCCGACATCCGCGAGGAACTCGACCGGCTTGCGGCCCATATCGCGCAGGCGCACAAGCTGATGGCCGGCGGCGGCGCGATCGGGCGAAGGCTCGATTTCCTGTCGCAGGAGCTGAACCGCGAGACCAATACGCTTTGCGCGAAATCGAACGACGTGGAACTGACTAATATCGGGCTTGAACTGAAGAGCGTGGTCGAACAGTTCCGCGAACAGGTGCAGAATCTCGAATGAGCGAGAACATCGAGATTGCCCGCCGCGGCATCATGCTGATCGTGTCCTCGCCATCGGGCGCGGGCAAGACGACGCTGACGCGCAACCTTCTTGAGAAGGAAGAAAACGTCAGTCTCTCGATCTCGGTTACGACGCGTCCGCGGCGATCGAGCGAAATCGATGGTATCCATTACAAATTCCTGACCCGTCGCCAGTTCGAACTGATGCGGGACGGCGGTGAACTGCTGGAATGGGCCGAGGTTCACGACAATTTCTACGGTACACCGCGTGAACCGGTAGAGACCGCGCTCGCCGAAGGCCGCGACGTCCTGTTCGACATCGACTGGCAGGGCACGCAGCAGCTTTATGCGTCGATGCGCTCCGATGTGGTGAGTGTGTTCGTGCTGCCGCCGACCGCCGAGGAACTGAAGCTCAGGCTGGAGCGCCGAGCCGAGGACAATCCCGATATCATTACGCGGCGGCTGAAGAATGCCGCCGAGGAAATTCCGCATTGGGAAGAATACGACTACGTGCTCGTCAATCGCGATCTGGATAAGAGCTTCATGCGGCTGCGCGGCATCCTTACCGCCGAGCGGCTGAAGCGGGTGCACCGGGACGATATCCAGGGCTTCGTCGACACGCTGCTGTCGGATCTGAAGGCCCTGACACCGTAGGCGTTACGCCTGCGCGGAATAGGCCCGCGCCAGCCGCACAAAGCCGTCGACCGGGATATCCTCGGCGCGGTCGGTCGGTGCGATGCCCGCCGCTTTCAGCACTGGCAGTGGATCAGGGACCAGCGACTTAAGGCTCTGACGCAGCATTTTTCGCCTTTGCCCGAAGGCTGCTTCGGCAACGCGCCGCAGTGCAATCCGGTCGCAGGGACTGGGCTCGCTGCGCGGGGTCAACTCGACCACCGACGACGTGACCTTGGGCGGCGGGACGAAGGCGGACGGGGCAATGTCGAACAGGATTCTCGGCTGCGTCCGCCATTGTGCGAGCACCGACAGGCGCCCATAGGCCTTGGAGTTTGGTGCAGCAACGATCCGCTCGGCGACCTCGCGCTGGAACATCAGAACCAGGCGATCGTAGAAGGGCGGCCAATCTTCGCTTTCAAGCCAGCCGGTCAGAAGCACGGTGGCGATGTTATAGGGAAGATTGGCGACGATCCGCACCGGGCCTTCGCCGAGATAAGGCCGCGGATCGAAGGCGAGCGCGTCCGCCTCGATCGCAGCAAGCCGGTCCGGGTAATGCGCGGCAATTTCCTGCAGTGCGCCGATGGCGCGTGTATCACGCTCGATGGCGATCACACGGGTGGCCCCATGCTCCAGGAGCGCACGTGTCAGCCCGCCCGGCCCGGGGCCGATTTCGATCACGGTCACGCCCGCAAGCGGTCCGGCCGCGCGCGCGATCCGGCCGGTGAGGTTGAGGTCGAGAAGGAAAATCTGGCCGAGCGATTTCTTGGCGATCAGGTCGTATTTGCGAATGACGTCGCGGAGGGGCGGCAGTCCGTCGATCGCGACCATCATGCGGCCGAAAGCGAAACGGGCTGCTGTCCCGCAAGCCGGGCTGCGAGGGTGAGCGAGGCGATCAGGCTTTCAGGATTGGCGCGTCCGGTTCCGGCAATGTCGAACGCGGTGCCGTGGTCGGGCGACGTCCGTACGAACGGAAGCCCGAGCGTGACATTCACGGCCTCATCGAAGGCGAGTGTCTTGATCGCAACCAGCGCCTGGTCGTGATACATGCACAACGCCACGTCGTAGCTGCGGCGCGCCGCCGCGTGGAAGAGCGTATCGGCCGGCAGCGGGCCGCGCGCATCAATTCCCAGTTCGACAAGCCGTTCTATCGCCGGGCGGATGATCCGGGTCTCCTCATCGCCGATCAGCCCGTCCTCGCCGGCATGCGGATTGAGGCCGGCAATTGCAAGGCGCGGGGCCCGGATGCCGAAGCGGTGGACCAGATCATGCGCCACGATCCGGCCGGTCTCCACGATCAGGTCGGCCGTCAGCAGATCGGGCACCGCGCGCAACGGCACATGGATTGTCACCGGAACCACGGCGAGTTCACGGCACCAGAGCATCATGACCGGGGTCGCGACCACGCCCATCATGTCGTTGGCGAGCCGCGCCAGAAACTCGGTGTGGCCGGGATCCGGGAAGCCCGCCCGGTAGAGCACCGCTTTTGCAATCGGATTGGTCACAACGGCCGAGGCGCGTCCGTCGATGACGTCCTGCACGGCCCGCCGTATCGAGGCGAGCGAGACCGCGGCGCTGCTATCGTCGGGACGGCCGGCGAGCGCAGTGGCGCGCTCCTGAAGCGGAACCACGGGCAGAGCGATGTCGAAACGAGCAGGGGCCTGCTCCGGAGTGACGGTTTCCAGCGGAACCGCGATGCCGATCTGTTGTCCCCTGGCTGCGACGTGGTCAGGGTCGCCGATCAGATAGAAGGCGGGGAGGTTGTGTTCGCGCCGCATCGTCCAGGCGGCGAGCGCGATGTCGCAGCCGATGCCGGCTGGCTCGCCGATGGTCAGCGCAAGTGCGCGCATCTCAATCTTGCTTGTATTCGATCATGGCCTGCGACCGTAATTCTTTCAGATAGGCATCGGCCCGGCTCTGGAATCGCTGTTGAAAGATCTCGTCGCGTACCTTTCGCTTGGTCGGGGAGTCCGCATTGGTCTCCTTCTTCTGACACAAAGCGAAAACCTCGACGCCGCCTTCGGTGACCTCGGGCGGTGTCACTTTGCCGACCTCGACTTTGGCGAGGATCTCGCGCAGGGCCGGGCTCAGATCCGCGGAGTTGCGGCGGATCGGCGCCCTGACAACGACCTCACGCAGCGCGCGCGCGAAAGGCAGACCGGTATTGCAAGCCTGAAAGCGCTGCCGCAGCGCTTCGGCTTCGCGCCTGCGCGCTTCCACGACATTGGCGGGCGAACCGCGCGGGACCACGAAGGTGATGGGGTGCAAGGTATATTCCACCCCGGTTTCCTTCTGGTCGGCTCTCATTTCCGCTTCGAAGATGTCCTTCTCCGACGGATTGAGCGACTTTCCGAACCTGCCACGCACCATCTGGTTCCAGGT
>JAEZBA010000572.1 GCA_023430245.1 Pseudomonadota bacterium | reverse complement strand
CGGTTCGATGAAAACAAAAAATAACCATGAGGAAGCGATCGGGAGCAGGGCATGAACGCAGCCGAACTGCTGCAGGAAATTTCCGACTATTGCCGTCAGGCCGGACTGGCCGAATCCACCTTCGGGAGGCGAGCGGTCAACGACGGAAAGCTTACAAGTCGGCTGCGCAACGGTGGGCGCATCACCACCGAGACGCTCGATCGCATCCGCACATTCATGACCATCCACAATGGAAAGGAAGGCGTGCGTCCCATGATCATCGAGCGTGGTGCCCGTCCGGCGACCGTCGATCCCGTGCCGGCGAGGCCCGCGCCGGCTAATGCCAACGACGACGGCAACCGCGAATTCCGGTTCTTCGATAACCGGCAGAAATATCTTCTGTTCGTGAACACCTGCAGCGAAAAATGGGTAGTTGCCAACAAGGTGGCGCAGGAACTGGGCAACATCCATCCGCGTCCGCCGGCAGTTCGCCTGTTCGATGCAGGCCTCGGCGACGGCACGGTGCTGACGCGGGTGATGCGCGCGATGCACCATCGCTATTCGAACATGCCGTTTTACATTTCCGGCAAGGAGATCAGCCTGGAAGACATCCGGCTGACGCTCGAAAAGATGCCGGACCGGTTGTACGAGCATCCCGCCACTGTGCTCGTCCTGACCAACATGTATTATTCCGAGGCGCCGTGGCTGACGGTGAAGTCGACCGCCGCCGCCAACAGCCTGGTCTGGAACGAAGTCGCGCTGACCGGGAACACCTCGCACGAGTTCGAAGAGCAGATCACCGGCCTGCAGGACTTCCTGTCGGAGAACTGGAAGGCCGGGGTGAGCCCGAAGACCGGCAACCCAGTCTATGAGCGGCCCGTCGTGCTGGTGATCTACCGGCAGGACCACAAATTCCTGCTCGATCCGATCATCCCGCGCCGCGGCGCGGCGCATGCCGATTTCGATCTCATCATCGCCTCGCAGCCCTATCGCGCGCGCGCTTCGGCCGAGTTCAAGGCGCAGAAGGTCATCGCACCACTGGCCCGCGCACTCGGGCCCGGCGGGCGTCTGATAGCGATGCATTCCTGCGGCAACGATCCGGCCGCCGAGATCGTGCAGAGCGTGTGGCCCGGAGACAATCCGTTCCAGACCGACCGCCATGCGATCCTGCGTGAAACGAAGAAAGCGTTGGGCCCCGCCGCGCGCGATCTGAACTTCAACACCTATTCCGACAACCGCGCGATCTTCCGCTACGACATGCACACGTTGCCCAGCGAAGTCACCGGTTCGATCGGCACGTCGACCGTACTCGCGGCCTGGAATGCCGCAATCTATGTCTCGCAGGTCGAGGATGAACGTCTCAACGAGGCGGTGAAGGACAGTCGCTATCTCGACGCCACCCGCGAAGTCCTGCGCAAGCACAACGGCCTCTGGTTCAACGACGAATCCTACGTCATTTCCCGAAGAAGAGAATAATCAATGGCTGTCCCGCTGCGAAAGCCCTCCCCGCGCTATGAGTCCGACACGGTCGATGGCATCTGCGCGTTCCTCGCGGATTTTTCCGTCGAGGTGACGCGGCCCAAGCTCGCCGATCTGCAATCCATCCGCGACACGGCCGGCGCGGGCACGCGCGTCTATGTGAGCGCGATCCCGACCCGACCGTCGACCGAATTGATCGAGCAATCGGCGATGACGCGCCAATGCGGCCTCGAGCCGATCCCACATATCGCCGTGCGAAATTACAAAAGCCGGGACGAATTGTCGTCCCTGATCGGCCGGTTATCGCAGGAGGCCGGCGTCAAGCGTGTGCTGGTCATCTCGGGCGATCGCGGCGACTCCGCCGGTCCGTTCACGGCGTCGCTGGAGATCATCGAAAGTGGGATCCTGCAGCAACATGGCATTACCCATGTCAGCATCGCGGGCCATCCCGACGGTCACCCGGTCGTGGCCGACGACGTGATGCATCGCGCACTGGTCGCAAAGATCGAGGCGGCCGAACAGAGCGGGCTTGAGGCCGACATCGTCACCCAGTTCGGATTTGACGCCCAGGCCATGACGCGCTGGGTCATGAAAATGCGCGATCTCGGGATCGAAGCTCCGATCCGCATCGGCCTTGCCGGCCCGACCAATCTCACGACCTTGCTGAAATACGCGCAGCGTTGCGGGGTGAAGGCGTCGATCGGCGGCATCACCAAGCATGCCGGACTGGTCAAGAACCTCTTCGGTGTCAGCGCGCCGGATTCCGTCATCCGCGTGCTGGCGGCAGAGAATGCCACTGGCGCGCTCGGAACGGTGGCGGTGCATTACTTTTCGTTCGGCGGCGTCGCCGCGACGTCGAAATGGGCCGCGCATGCGGCGCAGGGCCGGATCGCGCTGGAAGGCGACGGATTCTCGGTCGAGCCGTGAGGCCGTTGTCGTTCCGCTTTCGCGCCGACGACCGTAACAAAAAAGCCCCCGCTCTCGCGGGGGCTTTTCGTTTTGCAGCGCTGTAATGGCCGCTCAGTTCACTTCGCGCCAGATGCCGAGCGATTCCTGCATCGGCCGGTCGGAGATCGAGAACAGCACACTCTGATCATCGGCCGTGTGCGAATATTGCTTCCATGACGGGATCACGAACACGTCGCGCGGCCCCCACTCGAACACTTCGCCGTCGATCGTGGTCTGCCCCTTGCCCTCGAGGCACGCGAAGATGGTGCCGTCGGTCGAGCGATAGGGCTGGCCCTTGAAGCCCTTCGGCAACAGCGACAGATGCGCGCCCATGGTCGGCGTCGACCAGCCGCCATTGAATGGATTGGCGTAGCGGATCCGGAAGCCGTGATACTTGTTGACCTCGTCGGTCTTGGCCATGCGATCGAGGATCGGACGGATCCGGTCATACGCATAGTTGATAATCGGCGATTCTTTCTTGGTGTCGGTGCCGTCCGGCAGCACACCCGAACCGTAGCGCCACAGCGAGTCGTTGTCGGTGTACTTGGTATTCTGCACCGCCGAATCGAGATGCTCGGAGAACGCGGTCTCGAAGAAATTGATGGTCGGCACGTCGAGCACGTCGAGCCAGATCATCGGCTTTTTCGACTCGTTGCCGTGATCGTGCGCGGTCCAACTCGGCGTGAGGACGAAGTCGCCGTATTTCATCAGCGTCTTCTCGCCATCGACCTGGGTATAGGCACCGTCGCCGTCCAGTATCAGGCGGATGGCGCCGGCGGTGTGGCGGTGGGCACCGGCGATCTCGCCCGGCAGGATCAGCTGCAGGCCGGCATAGAGCGAAGGAGTAATGCGCGACTGGCCGCGCAGAGCCGGGTTTTCCAGCACCAGGACGCGGCGTTCGGCTTCCTCGGCGGTGAGCAGACCACCGGCCTCCTCCACCATCGGCTTCACCTCGTCGAAATGCCAGATGGCGGGGGCCGCGATGGATTTCGGGCTCTTGGCCACGAGATCCTTCAATACCTCCCACAGGGGCGCCATGTCGCGTTGCGAAATCTTGTCGTAGAACGCGGCGCGCTTGGGATCCTTGCTGCCTTCGTAGACCTTGGCCTTTTTATCGTTCGGCTGGACGGCGGTAGCGGTCGCCATGCATTCCTCCTCATTGAATTCTCTGGATGGTTGCCCAGACAATAGTCGCAAATCGGCCCTGATCCTAGGGGCGGCCCTCCGCGGCATATCTGCCATTCGGCCTTTTCACCGAACGGGTAAATCCGGTCCCATTGCCCGTCAGGTATTCACCGAGCCGCCATCGACCGCAATCGTCTGGCCAGTGACGAAATCGCTGTCCGGCGACGACAGGAAAATCAGCGCCCCGAGCAGGTCCTGGGGGATCTGGTCGCGCTTGAAGGCGCGGCTGCCAACCACGCGGGCCTTGAGCGCGTCGTCATGGGTGCCGCTGGCTACCAGGGTCTCGCTCATCACCAGGCCCGGCGCGAGCGTATTGACGCAGATCCCGTATTCGCCGAGTTCGCGCGACAGGGTGCGCGTAAAAGTAGCAATAGCACCCTTGGACGCAGTGTAATGGAGCATGCCCGGCAGGCCCTTGTAGACCGTTCCGGAGCCGATATTGACAATCTTACCGTATTTGCGGGCCATCATGTGCGGAACCGCGTGTTTCGCGGTCAGGAACGAGCCGCGCACATTCACGGCGAAGACCTTATCCCAGAGATCGACATCGATGTCCTGCACCTTGGTATGTTGCAAGGGCGCGAACAGCGCGGCATTGTTGACCAGAATATCGATCTTGCCGAACCGCTCGACCGTCTTGGCCATCAGCGCCTTGACCTGGTCCTCCTGGCTCACGTCGCAGGCCAAACTCATGGTGGCGTTTGCGCCGTATTTTGCAGCAATTTCGGCCGCCGCCTCTTCACCACCTGAAATATCTGCGATGACGACGCCCGCACCCTCGGCCGCCAGAGCCTCGGAATAATGCCGCCCGATCCCCTTCGCGCCACCTGTGACGATCGCGGTCCGCCCTGCAAGTCGTCCCATATCAGGTCTTGCCAGCTCAGTTCTTGCCATGTCTGTCCCAGCCTTTAGAAGTCCGCTGAGTTATGCACCGTTGCAGGAAGAAAGCGCAATATGACCTCTCGTACCGAAGACCGCCTCGCCATCCGTGACCTGATCGAGAACTGGGCCGTTCTGCGCGACGCGCGGTTGTGGGACGAGTTCCGCAAGGTCTGGCACGAGGACGGCGTGATGCAGGCCACCTGGTTTCAGGGCACGGCCGACGAGTTCATCAAGGTGAGCCAGGAAGGCTACGATAAGGGCGTGCGCATCCTGCACTTCCTCGGCGGCATGCATATCGAATTGAACGCGCACCGCGCCATCGCCCAGACCAAGATGACGATCACGCAGCGCGGCATGGTCGACGGCGTCCTCTGCGACGTGGTTTGCACTGGCCGGTTCTACGACTTCCTGGAAAACCGTTTCAGCCAGTGGGGCCTGGTGCTGCGGCAGCCGATCTACGAAGTGGACCGTTGCGATCCGGTCGACACGAGCGCCAAACTGAACCTCGATCAGGACATCCTGAAGCTTTATCCGGAAGGCTACCGGCACCTCGCCTATCTGCAGCACAAGATCGGCTACAAGGTGAAGCGCGACATGCCGGGTCTGGACGGTCCGGCACTCGAAGCGCTTTACGCGCGCGGCCGGGACTGGCTGGAAGGCAAGGGCATCTAGTCCGCAACGCAGGTCGTCAGACATCCGGGGAATTGCGACCAATGACATCCGTTCTGTTCTCGCCCTTCGCTATGCGCGGGCTGACCTTGGCGAACCGCATCGTGGTCTCGCCGATGTGCCAATACGCCTCGGAAGATGGCTCCGCGACTGACTGGCACATCCAGCATTTGGGCAGCTTCTCGATCGGCGCCGCCGCCCTGGTGATGACCGAGATGACGATGGTCAGCCGCATCGGCCGCATCAGCCATAAATGCGCGGGGCTCTATTCCGAGGAGAACGAGAGAGCGCTGAAACGGGTCATCGACTTCTGCAAGTCGGTCGGAGTGGCGAAACAGGGCATCCAGATCGGCCACGCCGGCCGCAAGGGATCGACGACTCCGCCGGGTCAGGGCGCAAGGCCCCTCAAGCCAGAGGAAGGCGCCTGGGAGACGCTGGCCCCCTCCGCAATCCCGTTCGGAGACGGCTGGCACATTCCGCGCGCGATGACCGAGACTGACCTGAAGCAGGTCAAAGATGAGTTCGTCAGCGCGGTGCAGCGCGCCGATCGGGTCGGCTATGACCTCGTCGAACTTCACGGCGGCCACGGCTATCTGCTGAGCGAATTCTTTTCGCCGCTCGCCAACCAGCGCACCGACGAATATGGCGGGTCGCTCGAGAACCGGATGCGCTATCCGCTCGAGATCTTCGCCGCCTGCCGTGCAGTATGGCCGCAGGACAAGCCGATGGGCATCCGCATCTCATCGGTCGACTGGGTCGAGGGCGGCACCACGATCGAGGACGCCGTCGCTTTTGCGAAAGAGCTGAAGAAGCTTGGCTGCGACTATGTCGATGTGTCGAGCGGCCAGGTCGATCTGCGTCAGAAGATTCCGTTCGCGCCCGGCTACAACGCGCCGTTCGCGGAAAAAGTCCGGCGCGAGGCCGACATCCCGACCATGACGGTGGGGCTGATCACGCAAGCGCGCCAAGCCGAGGAGATCGTGGCCTCCGGTCAGGCCGACCTGATCGCGATCGCGCGCGGCGCGCTATACGACCCGCGCTGGGCCTGGCATGCGGCGGAAGAACTCGGCGTCGAAACCGAATACCCGCCGCGTGGGCGCGCAGCGCATCCGTCGATGCGGCCGCAGGTGTTTCCGAACCGCGCGTCGAAGAGCGCGTAGCAGCTAAATCTTCACTCGCCGCACGAACGTGCCGAACGCTTCGAGCTGCTGCTTGATCAGGTCGATACTGGGCTGATCCTTTAGCGCCACCGTCTCCGCATCGAATTTGTCCTTGGCGAAGGCGATCTGGACTTCCGGCTTGATGAAGACCAGCGCGTCGATCGCGGCCAAGGTCTGCCGCATATGGTATTGCATGCGTGAGGCTCCGAGCTGACCGACCGATGCCGATTGCAGCGCAATCGGCTTGTCCTTGAACGGCTGGTCCTTGGTCTTGGATATCCAGTCGAGCGCGTTTTTTAACGCACCGGGAATGGTCCAGCCATATTCCGGAGAGACTATGATGACGCCATCCGCCGCGCGCACTGCATCGGCCAGCACCATCACGTCGGCCGGCACCGGCAGGTCCTGATTGAAATGCGGGAAGCTGGCGTAACCCGGCGCCGCAGTAATGGTCATGTCCGAGGGCGCCAGCCGCGGCAGCAGCCGCGCAAGGCTCGCATTATAGGAGTTTTTGCGCAGGCTGCCGCAGATCGTGACGATGTTCAGGCTGTTGGACATCACACAGGTCTCAGGCCTTGTGATGCTTGTGGCGCTCGATGAATTTCTCGAAGCCTTCGAGTTGCTGCTTGATGATGTTGCGGGTGGCCTCGTCCTTCAGTTCGCCGGTCTTGTCGTCGAACTTGGTCTGCGCCATGCCGACGAAGATTTCTGGCTTGTTGAACACGAAGGCATCGAGAAACACCATGATCGTGCGGGCGTGATATTGCATGCGCGCGCCGCCGAGCGGCCCCTGCGTCGCCGATTGCAGGCAGACCGGCTTGTTGGCGAAGGGCTGATCCTTCATGCGCGACACCCAGTCGATCGCATTCTTCAGCGCACCCGGCACGGAGTAATTGTATTCCGGCGTCACAATGATCACGCCGTCTGCGGCACGGATGGCGTCGCCTAGCGCGGTCGCGGCCGGCGGAAAGCCCTCGGCCTGGACGTCCGCGTTGTAGAGCGGCATCTCGATCGACGGCGACGCCTTGATGGTCATCCCGGCCGGCGCCAGTCCCGGCAGCGCGTTCGCCAGCATGCGATTGAACGAGGCTTTGCGCAGCGAGCCGCAAATGGTGATCACATTCGACATTTCGGATACCTCTTGGGACGATCAATCGGGGACAGGGTTGCCCGGCAGGCCGCTTGATAGCG
>JAEZBA010000408.1 GCA_023430245.1 Pseudomonadota bacterium | reverse complement strand
GAACTGACGCCCGGATGGATCGCGCCGTGTCCGCCGTATTCAAGCCCGAGTTCGAAGCCGCAATGGTGCGCGAGTTTTTCCGCGACCGGCCCTGCGGCTTTTTCGTTGAAGTGGGGGCAAACGACCCGAAGAAGGATTCGCAATCCTGGCATCTGGAGGAGGCGGGCTGGACAGGCATTCTGGTCGAACCTTTGCCCGATCTCGCCGCCGAACTGCGGCGCCAGCGCAAAGCTCAGGTCTTCGAAGTCGCGTGCTCGTCACCCGGTCGCGCGGGACAGGTCATGCGCTTGCATGTTGCGGGCGCGTTCTCGTCTTTCGATCCCAATCTTGCGGTGACAGGGATGCGCGCCGACCGCACCATCGATGTGAAAGTCCGAACCCTTGACGACGTGCTCAGCGAGGGGCGGGCGACCGTGCCGATCGACCTGCTGTCGGTCGATGTCGAAGGGCATGAGCTCGAAGTCCTGGGCGGCTTCGACTTCGGTCGCTGGAAACCGCGGCTGGTGCTGCTCGAGGATCACGTCAGCAATCTCGACAAGCATCGTTTCATGACCCGGGCCGGTTATACGCTCATGCGCCGGACCGGGCTGAACGGCTGGTATGTGCCACGTGAAGACGCGCCGCCGATGGGCTTGACCGGCCGCTGGCAGATCGCCCGGAAATACTATCTCGCCCTTCCGTTCCGGATGTTGCGGGACGCGCGGCGGCGCTTGCGTGATCGAATCCGGTTCAGGCGCGAGGACGCTTCGCGATGACCGTACGCCTCTCTGCCATTGTGATTGCCAAGAACGAAGCGCACAACATCGAGGCGTGTCTCGATAGCCTTGCGTTTTGCGATCAGCGCATCGTCGTCGACGGCGACAGCGACGACAGGACCGCGAGGCTTGCCGAGGCAAAGGGAGCGAGCGTCACGGTCCGGAAAGAATGGCATGGTTTCGGCCATCAGAAGAATCTTGCCCTTTCGCTTGCTACCGGCGAGTGGGTGCTGAGTGTGGACGCGGACGAGCGGGTGAGCGACGAACTCGCCGCAGAAATCCGGCGCGTGATCACCGAGGGATTATCGCAGGCTTATGAGATGCCGCGGCTGTCGACCTTCTGCGGGCGACCGATGCGGCATTCGGGCTGGTATCCGGATTATGTGTTGCGATTGTTCCGGCGCGACCGCGCACGATTTTCCGACGATCTCGTGCATGAGCGTGTCATCTGCGATGGCGAGGTCGGACGCCTCAGGCACCCGCTGACCCATCATCCGGTGTTGCGTCTCGAGGATTCGCTGTCCCGCATGGACCGCTATTCGAGCGCGCGCGCCGAGATGATCGTGAGTTCCGGGCGCCGCGTCTCCTTCTTCACCGGGATCGCCCGTGGCTGGTGGACTTTCGTCCAGACCTACTTTATCCGGCTCGGCTTTCTCGATGGACGCGAGGGATTCCTGCTGGCGGTGGCCAATGCCGAGGGCACCTATTACCGCTATATGAAGGCGTGGATGAAGGGGCGGGGCCGTGGCTGACCTGATCTCCCTCATCGTCACGACCTGGAACCGGGAAGATGCGCTCGACGCGGTTCTGCGCTCGCTGGCTGCGCAAACCGACCGGAATTTCGAAATCGTGATTGCCGATGACGGCTCGGGCGAGGCGACGGCCAAGCTGATTGCGGACTGGGCGCCGAAGTTTCCTCATTCGCTGAAACATGTCTGGCAGGAGCATCGCGGTTTCCGCGCCGCCGAAATTCGCAATCATGCGATCCTCGCGAGCCGCGGTGCCTACTGCGTGTTCCTGGACGGCGACTGCATCGCGCGGCCCGGATTTGTCGCCACCCATCGCATGCTTGCCGAGCAGGGCTGGTTCGTGACCGGCAACCGGATCCTGATGTCGGAAACGCTGACGCAGACGGTCTTGCGGGATAAACTCGATCCGCAGCACTGGACCTATGGAGACTGGGCGCGCGAGCGCAGCCGCGGCGGCATCAACCGCACCGTGCCGCTGATGCGCCTGCCGCTCGGGCCGTTGCGCAAGCTGCGCTTCCGCGCCTGGCGGGGCGCTCGTTCCTGCAATCTCGGCATCTGGCGCAGCGATCTCGACCGCGTCGACGGTTTCGATTGTGCCTATCAGGGCTGGGGGCGTGAGGATTCCGATCTGCTGGTGCGGCTTCTGCATGCCGGCATTCGGCGCAAGGACGGCGTGTTCGCGACCGGCGTCCTGCATCTGTGGCATCCGACCGCCGACCGTTCGTGGTTGCCGGACAATGACAGCAAGCTTGACGCCGTCCGCAGCGACCGCCGTATCGTGGCGGTCCAGGGATTGTCGGCAATGGTGCCGGCTAGCGCTCGCCCGCCGCAGGTGACGGCATGACGGCGCGCTTTGACCGTGCACAATGGCGCAAGCTCGCCGACGGGTTTGCAGCTGCCACCGTTGCGGCGTTGCCGTGGTCGACATCGGCCACTTACATCTTTCTCGGCATCTGGTTGGTGCTCTGCCTGATATCTATCGATCCGGAGGAATGGCCGCCGGTGTTGCGCTATCGCGCGGCGATCACTCCGGTGCTGCTGGTCGGGTTCGCCGCTGCCGGAATCTTGTGGGCCCAGGTGCCCTGGGCGGATCGATGGGAGGGCTTCGCATCCTTTGCGCGGCTACTGGTTATTCCGCTGCTGATGGTACAGTTTCGCACATCGGACCGGGCGCATTGGGTCTTTCTTGCCTTCGCCGCATCCTGCACCGTACTTCTGGCCTTGTCCTGGATTATGGTCGCGACCGGCATGAAGCCGCTTAGCCGTGGCGCGAGCCATGGCATTCCGGTTCGTGACTACATCGCGCAAGCGCAGGAATTCGTGCTGTGTGCTGCCGGGTTCGCGTATCTCGCTGGCCTGCGGTTGATGCAGCGGCGTTGGGCCGTGGGCCTTGTCTTGCTGGCGCTGGCGCTTCTGTTCGTCGCCAATGTGCTGTTCGTGACATCGAGCAGGACCGGCCTCGTGACACTGCCGGCGCTGCTGCTGGTGCTGGTCGTCATGCAATGCCGCCTGCGATATGCGCTGATATTCGCAGGCGTGATCGTGGCGGTGAGCGCCGTGTCTCTGGCAAGTTCCTCGCTGATCCAGACCCGCCTGTTCGGCATCGTCACGGAAATCCATGAGGCGCAAAGCAAGCAGATCGCGACGTCGGCCGGCCAGCGGGTGGAATTCTGGACGGCGGCCGTCAACATCATTGCCGAGGCACCGGTAATCGGGCACGGGACCGGATCGATCAAACAAACCTTTGCGCAAGAGGCTGCACGCCGCGATCCCCGCGCGGTCCCGACCACCAACCCGCATAACCAGACCCTGACCGTGGCGGTCCAACTCGGCATGATCGGCACTGCGCTCCTGTTCGCGATGTGGCTTTCGCATCTGCTGCTGTTCCGCTGCCCGGGCTTTGCCGGATGGGTCGGACTTGCGGTGGTCGCGCAGAATGTCATCTCATCGCTGTTCAACAATCATCTGTTCGATTTCACCCAATCCTGGATCTACATCTTCGGCGTGGGTGTAGCCGGAGCCATAGTGCTCGGAGCGAGGCGCGAGGCTGCCGTAGCCGAACGGTCGGCATCTCCGGCGACGGTCGGACCGTGACCGCGCGTCTCGATCTGCCGGGCAAACCGCGGATCCTCGTGATTGCACTGCGCCGCCTGGGCGATGTGCTGCTCACGACACCGCTGATCCGCAGTCTGCGCCGGGCCTGGCCGGACGCTACGCTCGATGTGATGGTGTTTGCCAATACGGCGGCGATCCTCGACGGCAACCCCGATATCGATTCTGTCATCGGCTGCCCCGAGCGGCCCTCGGTTGCGGAAAGCCTCGTCCTCGTGCGCGGGCTCTGGCGGCGCTACGACCTTGCGGTATCGACACAAGCCGGCGACCGTCCCTCCTTTTTTGCTATCGCCGCTGGCCGCCGGCGCGTGGCCGCGACCGAAGATCGCGCGATCGGAAAACTCAAGGCGATGTTCATACATCGGCGTGTGCCGATGAATCCCGATCTGCACCGCGTCGAGGAGACATTGCTGCTCGCGCACGCACTGGGGATCGAGGCATGCAGCGACATCGTGGTGCCTCACACCCCAAGTTTTGCCGTTCCCGCGCATCCCTATGCGGTGCTGCATGCCACTCCGTTCTTCCGCTACAAGCAGTGGCACAAGGCAGGGTGGCAGGCGCTGGCCGACGATCTTGCTCGCCGTGGGCTGACAATTGTGGCCAGCGGCGGCCCGCATCCACAGGAGCGCGCCTATCTGGATGCCGTGTGGCAGGGCAGGCCCGGCATTCTGCGCTTGGACGGCGCCCTGACATGGCCGCAACTCGGTGCGCTGCTGACGCAAGCGCGTGTCTATGTCGGCCCCGATACGTCGGTGACGCATCTTGCCGCCGCCACCGGGTGCCCCACCGTCGCCCTGTTCGGGCCGACCGATCCGAGCCGCTGGGGTCCGTGGCCGACGGGGGGCCTCACGGAGCCCTGGCAGTCCGCCGGTCACGTGCAGCGGCGCGGCAATGTCTGGCTCATCCAGAATCCGCTGCCGTGCATGCCCTGCCTTCTGGAAGGTTGCATGCGGCGCGTGGACAGTCACAGCCTATGCCTCGATTACATGCCTGTCGCGCCTGTGCTAGGCGCGGTCGAGGAGGCGCTGAGCCAGGCCGGGGGTGGCGTCCCGGCCAAAACGCCGCTATTCAACGCGTCGTCCCCCTCCATTGCACCGTGATCGATGTTCTGGTTTCGCACCATGACCACCAAGAAGGCCCTGATCGTCTTGCACGATCTGGCGGTCACTGCGGCGGCTCTGGTCGCGGCCTTCTATATCCGCTTCGAGGAAGAACGGCTGTCGGTGCGCATCGAGTGGCTGTGGATGCTGCTGCCCGGCATGCTGATCTATGCCGGCATCGTCTATCATTTTTTTCATCTCGATGACGCGAAGTGGCGCTTCGCCTCGCTGCCGGACCTATGGAACATCTTCCGGTCCGCGACCGTGCTGGCGCTAACGCTGCTCGTCCTCGATTACATTCTGATTGCGCGGAATCTGTATGGGACGTTCTTCTTCGGGAAGGGAACCATCCTGATCTATTGGGTTCTGCAGATGTTTTTCCTGGGCGGCCCGCGGGTTGCCTACCGCTATTTCCGCTACTCGCGTGCGCGCATCAAGGCCAGCCGCAATGATTCCGCCCCCGTCCTGATTCTGGGACGGGCCGCCGACGCCGAAGTTCTGTTACGCGCGATCGAAAGCGGCGCAGTCAAGAAAATCTGGCCGGTGGGTGTGCTTTCGCAATCTCCCGCCGATCAGGGCCAGTCGATCCGCGGAATTCAGGTGCTCGGAACTTTCGACGATATCGAACAGGCCGTGGCACGGCTTGAGGCACGGGGCGCCAATGTGCGCCGGATCGTTTTGACGCCATCAGCATTCGAGCCGGATGTGCCGACCGATACCGT
>JAEZBA010000403.1 GCA_023430245.1 Pseudomonadota bacterium | reverse complement strand
GCCCTGCGCCGCGGGATTTGCGGCCGCCTCGGCGGCCTCACGCGCGTCCCGTTCGATGCCGCGCAATTTTGCGACGTGTTTCTGGTGCTGGTCGTAGGTTTCCGAAAAGGCGTGCCCGCCGGTGCCGTCGGCGACGAAGAACAATTCCCGCGTCCGCGCCGGGTTGGCGGCAGCCTCAATCGAGGCGCGTCCGGGATTGGCGATCGGTCCCGGCGGAAGACCCTCGATCACATAGGTGTTGTAGGGCGTCGGCTGGGTGATCTCGCTCTTGAGAATGCCGCGGCCAAGCGATCCCTTGCCACCGACCAGACCGTAGATGATGGTCGGGTCGGATTGCAGCTTCATCTTGCTCTTCAGCCGGTTGACGAAGACCGCCGCGACGCGGGTGCGTTCGTCCGCCTTTCCGGTTTCCTTCTCGATGATCGAGGCAAGCACCAAAAGCTGTTCGGGGCTGGTGACCGGGAGGTCGGACGCACGGCGATCCCAGGCCTCCTTGAGCACGCGCGCCTGGGCCGCCTGCATGCGCTTGATGATCTCGTCGCGCGCGGTGCCACGGGTGAAGCGATAGCCGTCCGGCAGCAGCGAACCTTCCCGCGGCACTTCGCGGATGTTGCCGGTCAGCTTGTCGTTCTCCAGAAGACGCGCAACGATCTGCTCCGATGTGAGGCCCTCGGCGACGGTGAATTGATGCTGCACCACCTTGCCTTCGACCAGGGTCTCGGCGACGTCGCGCGGGCTCGCGCCCTTGGCGAACTGATATTCACCGAACTTCAGATCGGCACCGCGTGCCTTCATCGCAGCGGCGCCGGCGACGAAGATCCACGGATCGCGGATCACGCCTTCGCGGGCCAGAATCTCTCCGATGTCGCGAATGCCGGCCCCGCGCGGAATGTTGACCAGCTTGTCCTCGGTCAGCGGACCCGGCTCTTGGAACCGCAGGTTGCCCCAGTAGGCCAAGGCCCCGAGTACCACCGCAAGCAGCAGGACGAAGGTGAAGATCGCATTGCCGACAATGACGATGGGATGACGGGCGCGGCGCGAGCGCAGTTTCGGCGTCACAAGCCGCTCCGGCTCGAGTGCGGCACGGGCTGAACGCGGGGTCGTCCTGTTTTCATCCATCGCAGTCGACGTCCGGAATTGAGGTAAGGTGCGTTAAACGAAGTCTATCGGAACCGGCGAGCGCCGTCAGGACACTTGCAAGCGCCAGCACCCAGGACCGAACCTGCTTCGCTCAAGCCAGCCAGCGACGCATCGATATTCGGCAGCAGCGACGGACGTTCAGACACGGGCATGCGTTTCCATTGCTTATCGGCGATTCGGTACACCCGCGGTATGGCGTTGCTGTGGCGCGTGAAGGGGGTGGCCCATAGTGAGAAAACTTCATCGCTTATGAAGGCGGCGCGGTGCCGCACGATCCGAGGCAAGCGCAGATCAAAGCCGGCACGGCTGCAACCAGCCCGCTCAATCGACCGCGCGCATCACCAGCGACGCGTTGGTGCCGCCAAAGCCGAAGGAGTTGGACAACGCAACCTTGATCTCGCGCTTGCGCGGCTGATGCGGAACCAGATCAATCGGCGTTTCGACCGCCGGATTGTCCAAATTGATCGTGGGCGGTGCAATCTGATCGCGGATCGCCAGGATGGAGAAGATCGCCTCCACCGCACCGGCGGCACCGAGCAGATGCCCGATCGACGACTTTGTGGACGACATCGAAATCTTGGCGGCGGCATTGCCGACGACCCGCTCGACCGCGGCCAGTTCGATCCCGTCCGCCATGGTCGAGGTTCCATGCGCGTTGATGTAGTCGATGTCGCCCGGCGAAATGCCCGCGCGCTTGATCGCCGCGCTCATGCAGCGGAATGCGCCTTCGCCATCCGGAGACGGCGCGGTGATATGATAGGCATCGCCGGACATGCCGTAACCGATCAGCTCGGCATAGATCCGGGCGCCGCGCCGCTTGGCATGTTCGTATTCCTCAAGGACCAGCGCGCCGGCACCCTCGCCCATCACGAAGCCGTCGCGGTCCCGGTCATAGGGACGCGAGGCGCGCTTGGGCGTATCGTTGAAGGAAGTCGACAGCGCGCGGCAGGCGGCAAAGCCCGCGAGGGACAGACGATCCACCGGAGATTCCGCGCCGCCCGCGACCATCACGTCGGCATCGCCCAGCGCGATCATGCGCCCCGCATCGCCGATCGCATGCGAGCCGGTCGAGCACGCCGTGACCACTGCCGAATTCGGACCCTTCAGCCCGTACTCGATCGACACATAGCCGGATGCGAGATTGATGATGCGGCCGGGAATGAAGAACGGCGACAGCTTGCGCGGCCCGCGCTCCTTGACCAGGATCGCGCCCTCGGCAATGCCGCCAACTCCGCCGATGCCGGAGCCGATCATCACGCCGGTCGCGAATTGCTCGTCCGGCGTTGACGGCTTCCAGCCTGCATCGTCGAGCGCCTGCCGTGCGGCACTCAGCGCGTACATAATGAAAGGGTCGACCTTGCGCTGCTCTTTCGGCTCCATCCACTGATCGGGATTGAAGGTGCCGTCGGAGCCGTCGCCTCGCGGAACCATGCAGGCGATCTTGCAAGGAAGGTCAGACGTTTCGAACGTATCGATCTGGCGTGCGCCGCTCTGACCTTCGAGGATACGCTGCCATGAACCGGCGACGCCGCAACCGAGCGGCGTCACCATTCCCATGCCTGTGACAACGACACGCCTCATGATCCGGCTCCTGCCGCGTCCGCTCTGCCCCGTCCCGGCTTGGTGAGACTTCGGCCGCTTCGGCGCACGATCCTCATCGGACGGCGCCGCAGGACATTCGGACGGACCGCGATCAGCTCTTGGCGTTCTTTTCGAGGAACTTCACCGCGTCGCCGACGGTGAGGATCGTCTCGGCCGCATCGTCGGGAATTTCGCAGCCGAACTCCTCTTCGAACGCCATCACCAGTTCGACCGTGTCGAGGGAGTCGGCCCCGAGATCGTCGATGAAGCTGGCCTGCTCGGTGACCTTGTCTGGCTCGACGCCGAGGTGCTCCACCACGATCTTCTTCACTCGCTCGGAGATGTCACTCATCTGTTCGAACCTCTGCTTCCAATGATGGGCTCAATCGGCGGCGCGATCGAAAGTGTCGTGGCACGACCCCTTGACCGGATCAAGCGGCTTGATCATCTCAAGCGCGAGGCCCCCCATGGCCATTCCCTAAACCAAGATGACGGCGGCGTGTATTGGGTCGCAGACTTTGCGTCAAGCCCACACCCGAAGCTGCCCCCAAGCCCGGCCCAAACGGGCTACCATACTTCAAAAGCCAAGGCCAGCAGGCCCCGGCCGCGGCGAAAATCCTGTGCGTAGCGCCACTTAGATCATCGCCATTCCGCCGTTCACATGCAGCGTCTGGCCGGTGACATAGGAGGCCTCGTCGGACGCGAGATAGACCACCGCCGCAGCGATATCGTCCGGCGTTCCGAGCCGGCCGGACGGCACCATTTGCAGGATCGACTCGCGCTGCTTCTCGTTCAGCTTGTCGGTCATCGGGGTGGCGATAAAGCCGGGCGCGACGCAATTGGCGGTGACGCCACGCCTCGCATACTCCTTGCCGATCGATTTCATCATGCCGATCATGCCGGCCTTGGCGGCGGTGTAATTGCCTTGCCCCGGATTGCCGGTGACGCCCACCACCGAGGTGATCCCGACGATCCGTCCGAAACGGCGGCGCATCATGGTCTTGATTGCCGCGCGCGACAGCCGGAAGGTCGCGGTCAGATTGACGTTGATGACGGTGTCCCAGTCTTCGTCGCGCAACTGCACGAACAGGTTGTCGCGGGTGATGCCGGCATTGGCGACCAGGATATCCAGCTTGCCCATTGCATCTTCCGCCTGCGGCACCAGCGCCTCGACCTGGTCCTTGTCGGAGAGATCGCAGGGCAGCACCTGAACGCGCTCTTTCATTTCGCCTGCGATCTGATCGAGCACCTCCCGGCGGGTGCCGGAGATGGCAACAGTCGCGCCCTGTTTGTGCAGCGCGCGCGCGACTGCGCCGCCGATTCCGCCGGTCGCGCCAGTCACCAATGCGGTTTTCCCGGTCAGGTCGAACATTTTGAACCCCTTGTCTTTCCGTGTCGCATGTTCCGATCCGAAAACCGGTGTTCACTGATCGGATCAGCCGCGATGCGCGGCCTTGAAGGCCGCCACGTCGTCCGGCGTCCCGATGGCGGAACCGGTGGCCCCTGAAGCGATCCGCTTCAACAGCCCGGTCAGCACCTTGCCGGCGCCGACTTCGTAGAATTGCGTGACCCCGGCCGCAGCCATGGTCTCCACACATTCGCGCCAGCGCACCGTGCCGGTCACCTGCTCGACCAGCCGGCGCGTGATCTCGGCCGGATCGTCGATCGGTGTGGCAAGCACATTGGCCACCACCGGCACGACCGGCTTCTTCACCTCGGTCTTGGCAAGCGCCTCGGCCATGGCGTCCGCGGCCGGCTGCATCAGCGCGCAATGGAACGGTGCGGAGACCTGCAAAAGCATCGCGCGCTTGGCGCCCTTGGCCTTGGCGATCTCGACCGCGCGCTCGACCGCTGCCTTGTTGCCCGAGACGACGACCTGCCCGCCGCCATTGTCGTTGGCGGCCTGGCAAACCTGCCCCTGCGCCGCTTCCGCGGCCGCGGCCGTCGCATCCTCGAAAGACAGCCCCAGCAGGGCCGCCATCGCCCCCTCGCCGACCGCACCCGCCTTCTGCATGGCGTTGCCCCGAATCCGCAGGAGCCGGGCCGCATCGCCGATGGAGAAGGCACCGGCGGCGGCCAGGGCGGAATATTCGCCGAGTGAGTGACCGGCGACGAATTTTGCGTCACGGCCCAGATCGAGCCCGGCCTCGGTCTCCATTACCCGCATGGCCGCAAGCGACACCGCCATCAGTGCCGGCTGCGCATTTTCGGTGAGCGTCAAGCGATCCGCCGGCCCGTCCCAGATGATCGCCGACAGCTTTTCGCCAAGCGCGGCATCGACCTCGTCGAACACGGCCCGCGCCGCCGGAAACCCGTCCGCCAGCGCCTTTCCCATACCGACAGCCTGGCTGCCCTGTCCCGGAAATACGAATGCCGCCGCCACCAAAAACTCCCTCCGCGGGCTCAGCCCGCCCGAAATCCGGGCCGAAAGACAATGCGATGACAGGCAAGTCAAGCGTGGCCGGGCACAGCCGCCTTGCCATCCGGCCGAAAACCCCTATAACCCCCGCTTCCGCTCGTCCCGGCCGGGGGCTGAACGGACGGCCGTGTGATCCCTCGGGATCCTGCGGTAGGACCAGTCGGTCCGTCGTCCCGTGTCCCCGCCAACCAGAGCATCGAGCTTTCCGAAGGTCGTCCTCTCAAGGTCCGCACCTTTTCGAAGTCTCGTTTGGGCTTTGCGCCGGACAGCGCCAACAGAAGGAAGGCATGATGCCGTTATACGAGCACGTTTTTCTCGGGCGCCAGGACGCGAGCAGCCAGCAGGTCGACGACCTCACCAACCAATTCAAGGC
>JAEZBA010000396.1 GCA_023430245.1 Pseudomonadota bacterium | reverse complement strand
CGGTTCGGCAAGGTCCGCTTAATTCACATCTGAGAACGTGATCACAAATATGAATACATCGCCGCCGGTTGGAGGGCAACCCCTTGATCGGCTGAGTCGCGCGGTCTAGGTGCGTGCGTGTCCTCGGTTTGGAGCGGTCCACCATTGGCTAAACTCTCGGATTTCGTCACGCGCCTTGCCCGCAATCAGCACGGCGGCATCATGGGCTTCGTGCGCCGCGACACTGGCATGTTCGAGGGGCCGATGATCCTCGAGATTTTTGTCAAGGACGGCCGCCTGACCTGCGCCGAGATCGAGCGGTGTCGTCGTCAGCGGGAACCCGCGATCGACGAGGAGATGGGTTTCCGCGGTATCGTCCGGCACCTGAATGGTCCCCTGCCCTCCGTACTCGATTGCGGCAACATGCTGATCGCGCTCGACGATTGAGGTCATCGGCGAGCGTTCGATCCAATGGCCTAGGCATTCGCCGCAGCACGCGGCGCCGACGCGCTGTAGCGTTCGTGCAGTGCCGCCCATGCCCGGCCCGAGCGGCGTGCTCCCTCAAGGTAGGCGTCCGGAACGAGGTGATAGGGAGGACGGCAGGGACCGGCCTTCATCCAGCCTGCGGCATTCATACGCGCCTTCTCGAGGCCGATATTGTATTTCGAGAACTCGTTGAAATCACCGTTGGGGAAAAATCCCGCCTCGGCAGCGCGCATCGCGTCCGCGACTTCCTTCGCGGCGCTCCAGTCACCGGACAACTTTGCTGTCGCGACGGCATCGCGCAAACGGATGATGCTGGCAGGACCATTGACCGCACAACTGGTCCAGAACGCAGTGCACTCGTCGGGCGCCATGCGGGCGGCACCGTAATAATCGACGTCGATCGGCAGGAAGCGAATGCGGCCTTTCGAGACGGCAAGATCGTTGAGCAGCATGCCGATCCCGAGATACTTGCACGACACGACCTGCGGGATCTGCGCGACCTGCTCCCAGAACGGACGCGGAAACATGAACTTGAAAGCAGAAGGATTGGCATACACGCAAATCGCCATCTGGGGGCAGGCTTCGGCGACATCGCGGTAGAACTGCACGGCGGTCGGCAGATCGACCTGACACCACATCGGCGGGCCAAGCATCGTGCCATCGAGTCCAAGGTCATGAGCGGCCCTGGTCTGGCGGACCGATTCTCTGGAGTTCAGGCTGGTCGTGCCGCCGAAAACGGGCACGCGTCCGGCCGCGGCTTCGGCGCATGTCGCCATGAAGGCACGCTTCTCGTCCCAGGTGAGGGTCGCGCATTCGCCGAAAGTTCCGAGCGTCAGGATGCCGTCTATCCCAGCCTTGACAAGGGCGTCGACGGCGCGAGCGGTTTCATCAAGATCAACGGTATTGTCGTTTCGCCAGTCCGACGCGCCCTCGCGTGCGGGTGTGGGCAGAATTGCCCATGCGCCGGTTACGTCAGCAGCCGTCAGCCGATCTCTCCGCGCCGTCATGGTATCGCTCCTAGTTTATATCTGTGAACAATAGCATGACAGCGAACATATCGGCCGCCGAAGAAAATGAAAATCGGTTTCGAACCAAATCGTCACACAATCCAGCTGTGCGCACTGATGAACCAATTTGTATTGACGAACAACGTTGGAGCCGTATGCTCCGGTTTAACAAGCAGGGGACGCGGCGCCAACGCGCGCCGCAGTCTCCAACCGAGGGAGGATGCCGATGGCCGCGCGAACCAAACCACCCTTTCGGGCGGACCATGTCGGCAGCTTGCTTCGTCCCGGCGAGCTCAAGAATGCACGCCAGCAATTCGCCAAGGGTGAAATCACTGCAGAGGTTTTGAAAGCCAAGGAAGACGCAGCGATCTCCGAAGCCATCCACCGACAAGAAGAGGTCGGACTGGAGAGCATTACTGACGGCGAATTCCGCAGGGAAGCCTGGCAGACCGACTTTCTGTCGCAACTGGACGGCATGGAGGCCGTGATCGCGCAATTGCCGATGCCGGGCGGTGAGATGCATACGTTCCGAGTGGCAAAAGTTGTCGGACCGGTCGGATTTTCGAACCATCCGATGATCGATCATTTCCGGTTTCTGGCCAGCCACACGACCCGGACACCCAAAATGACGATCCCGTCTCCCACCATGATGATGTCGGTCATGCGTGACTGGCGCGGGATGGTGAGCAATGATGCCTATCACGAACTCGACGATCTGTGCCACGATCTCGGAAGCGCCTACCGCAAGGCGATCCGTGCATTCTACGACGCGGGATGCAGATATATTCAGCTCGACGACTGCAATCTCGCATTCCTGTGCGATCCGGAACGGCGACAGGCGATCGAAGCGCGGGGTGATGACCCACACCTGATGCTGGAGCGCTTTGCCGGCCTGATTAACTCAGCTCTTGCCGACCGACCGGACGATCTCACCGTGAGCATGCATCTCTGCCGCGGTAATCTTCGTTCCAACTGGATGGCGAAAGGCGGGTACGAGTTCGTTGCAGATACCCTCTTCAACAAGGTCGGGGTCGATGCGCTGTTTTTGGAATACGACAACGAAAGGTCGGGCGGATTCGAGCCGCTTCGATCCGTTCCCGCGAATGGCGGGCCACTGATCGTGCTGGGTCTGGTCACGACCAAGTCCGGCGATCTCGAAAGCCGGGACGTAATAAAGCGCCGCATCGATGAGGCTGCACGTTTCGTCGGACTGGATCGACTTTGTCTGAGCCCGCAATGCGGCTTCGCTTCGACCGAGGATGGCAATCTTCTCACCGAGGACGAGCAGTGGCGCAAGCTCGCTCTTACCCGCGAGATCGCAGCGGACGTGTGGCACTAGAGCACGGCAGCAGCGAAAACCTCAACCGGACATCCGACATGTCAGTCAAGGTCAACAAACTCGGGTTTATCGGTCTCAGCGTCGTGAAGTTCGACGAGATGAAGCATCACTACGCGAACGTGCTCGGACTAGCGTACAGCGCGGACACGGGATCGGGTGAAGCCTATTTCGCCTGCGGTAACGAACATCATGCAGTCGCGTTCTTCCGGGCAGATCAATCC
>JAEZBA010000232.1 GCA_023430245.1 Pseudomonadota bacterium | reverse complement strand
TGGTTCGTGGCCGCGATGCTGCCCATGTAGCGCGCATCGCGGCCGCGCAGCCGGTCGGCGAGCACGGTGGCCTGTTCGTAGGCAGGCTCGACCAGACCGACGCAGCGGTCGTCATGCTCGGCGCATTCGCCGATGGCGTAGAGGCCGGGGATGTCGGTCTGCATGCCGTCATCGACCACGATGCCGCGATTGATCGAGACGCCGGCCGTGCGCGCCAGTGCGACATTCGGCGCGATGCCGGCCGCCATCACCACGATATCGGCGGGGAGGGTACGGCCGTCCTTGAGCTCGACGCGTTCGACCTTCTTGTTGCCGGCGAAGCGGGCAGTCTCGGCGTTCAGAAGAACATCGATGCCCTTCATCTCCACCGCCGTCTTGAGCATGCCGGCGGCTTCCGCATCGAGCTGGCGCTCCATCAGGCGGTCCATCAGATGCACGACCGTCACCCTGGCGCCCGCTTTCGCGAGCCCGTAGGCGGCTTCCAACCCGAGCAGACCGCCGCCGATCACCACGGCGTTGCAGCGGCCGGCGGATTTCAGCACGTCGACGTCGCGCAGATCGCGGAAGGTCATCACGCCCCGAAGCTCGCGGCCCTCGATCGGCAGCAGAATCGGGCGCGAGCCGGTGGCAAAGACCAGCTTCGAGTAGGGGATGGTGGTGCCGCTCGCGAGCTTTATCCGGTGGATGCCGCGGTCGACGGCAACCGCGGCCTGTCCGTAGAGCAGCGTGACGCCGCGGTCGCGCCACCAGCGCTGCGGCTTCAGCTCGATCTCGTTGTGCGCGACCTCGTCGGCAAGGACCGACGACAGGAGGACGCGGTTATAGGCAAGCTGAGGCTCCTCGCCGATCACCGCAATGGCGTAGCGGCCGAGCGCCTGCGTGCAGAGACGCTCCACGAGCTTCGCCGCAGCCATGCCGTTGCCGACGATGACGAGGGGCTCGCTCATGATGCGTTCCCCGCGGGGGCGGTTCCCTCTCCCCGTGAAACGGGGAGGGAGGAGGAAAACACGATGGCGATGAATGCCTTCATCGCTATTCCGCCGCTTCCGTCTTCGGATAGGCTTCCGCGATCATGAAGCCGGACAAGGTCGTGTAGGCGTCGGACCACGCCTCGGCGAGTTCAGGCGTCCATGCTTCACCGAGGCCCTTCTCGAGGGTCCACAGCAGCGCACCGCCGACGACCGGATAGTGTTCGGGTGCGGCACCGTATGACACATGCCGCTTGGCCAGCGCACTGGCCGCGGGAAGGATCGTGTCGAGCCTGTCGAGGCCATTGACCACGACCGCCAGCATGCCCATCAACTTCTTCTTCTGCTCGGACATGTCGTCGGGAAACAGCGACCGCACCTGCGGTGCGACCTCGAACAGGCGGCCGTAGAACAGATCGGCCGCCTGCGGCGCGATCGGCGCCACTTTTGCAAAGCTTTGTTGCACGAGACTGACTTGCTGCGGTGTCACGGTCTGTCTCCTTCTGGAGTGTCCGGCACGGTTGCGTTGGAAGGTTACGCGGCCTCGACGAAGCGGTGGCGTTCGTAGAGGAATTCGAGCACGCGCTGGCGGCATTTCAGGTAGGTCTGGTTGCCGGCGAGATCGAGCCGCTTGCGCGGACGCGGTAGCGGCACGTCGAGAATTTCGCCAATGCGTGCGGCCGGACCATTGGTCATCATCACGATGCGATCGGAGAGCAGCACCGCCTCGTCCACATCGTGGGTGATCATCATCACGGTGTTGCCGAGCTTCTGGTGGATCGCCATCACCGAGTCCTGCAGATGCGCGCGGGTGAGCGCGTCGAGCGCGCCGAATGGCTCGTCGAGCAGCAGGACCTTTGGCTCCATCGACAGCGCACGCGCGATCCCGACGCGCTGTTTCATGCCGCCGGACACTTCCCCCGGCCGCTTGTCCTTGGCATGCGTCATCTGCACGAGTTCGAGATTGTGCATGATCCAGTCGTGCCGTTCGGCGCGGGACTTCGTGCCGGAAAACACCTTGTTCACCGCCAGGCTCACATTGTCGTAGACCGTGAGCCAGGGCAGCAGTGAGTGGTTCTGGAACACGACGGCGCGATCGGGTCCGGGCTCGTTGACCTCTCGCTCTTCGAGCAGCACGCCGCCGACGGTCGCGTTGGTCAGTCCGGCGATGATGTTCAGGAGCGTGGACTTGCCGCAGCCGGAATGGCCGATGATCGAGACATATTCCCCCTTCTCGACGCCGAGCGTGATGTCGGTCAGCACTTCGGTCGCATGCGCCCCCTTGTTGAAGGTTTTGCCCACGTGATCGACTTTCAGATAGCTTTTCATGAGGCGAGGTCCTTCAGTTCGCAGCAGTGCCGCGGGTGACGAGCGTGGCGAGCAAGGCGATGAAGCGGTCGAGGATAAAGCCGATGATGCCGACATAGATCAGCGCCAGGATGATCTCGCTGATGCGCGATGAATTCCAGGCATCCCAGATGAAGAAGCCGATGCCGACCCCGCCGATCAGCATTTCGGCGGCGACGATGGCAAGCCATGACAGGCCGATACCGATGCGAAGCCCGGTGAAGATGTAAGGCGCCGCCGAAGGCACCATGATCTTCCAGAAGAATTCGAGATGGTTGAGCCGCAGCACCGCGGCGACATTGCGGAAGTCCTGCGGGATGTTGCGGATGCCGACGGCGGTATTGATGATGATCGGCCAGATCGCGGTGATGAAGATCACGAAGATCGCGGCCGGCTGGCCCTGCCGGAACGCCGCGAGAGAGAGCGGCAGCCAGGCCAGCGGCGGCACGGTGCGCAGGACCTGGAAAATCGGATCGAGACCGCGCATGGCCCAGGTCGACTGGCCGACCAATGTGCCGAGCGCCACGCCCGCGAGCGCGGCGAGCGAGTAGCCGACGGCGACACGCTGAAGGCTGGCCGAGAGATGCCAGAACAGCCCCTTGTCGATGCCGCCACGGTCGTAGAAGGGATCGACGATCAGCTCCCACGTCTCCGACAGAACCTGGCTCGGCGGCGGCAACGACGCGCCGGGCGCGCTGCACAGAATTTCCCAGGTCACAAGCGCAACCGTGAGCACGATGATCGGCGGAATCAGGTGTTCGGAAACTGTTTTCACCTTCTCGATCGCGCGTTCGCCGAGCGGAGCGCGTTTGATCTGCAGCGGCAGGACGGTTGCCGCCGGTCGGCTGACGGGAACGGCCGATGCAGTTTCGGTCTTTGCGAGGGGCATGTTCATGTCTGTCTCTCTGGAAGGGCGCACCGCAGGGGCGGGGCCGCGTGTTGGCGCGGCCCCAGATCGGATCAGCTGATTTCGACGCGCTTGATCGCAAGGCTCTTCAGGTAGGCCTTGGGATCGGCCGGATCGAAGACCTTGCCGTCGAAGAAGGTTTCCTTGCCGCGCGAGGTAGAGGTCGGGATCTGCGCGTCAGGAACCGAGAGGGCTTTTGCCGCCTCGCGCCACAGATCTTCGCGGTTGACCTTCTTGATCAGGCCTGCGGCATCGACCTCGGGCTCGAACTTGCCCCAGCGGATATCCTCGGTGATGAACCACAGGTCGTGGCTCTGATAGGGATAGGATGCGAAATCGTTCCAGTAGCGCATCATCTGCGGATGCTTTTCGACCACCTTGCCCGGGATGCCGTAATCGAACTTGCCCTTCACACGATCGGTGATGTCGTTGACCGGGCAGTTGATCCAGTTGCGCTTGGAGCAGATCTGCGCGACCTCCTGATAATTTTCCGGCTTCTCGCACCACATCTGTGCTTCCATCGTGGCCATCAGGATGGCTTGGGCCGCCTTCGGATTCTTGTCGACGAAGGAGGCGCGCATGCCGAGCGATTTTTCCGGATGCAGATTCCAGAGTTCGCCGGTGGTGATCGCGGTGTAACCGATCTTCTGATTGATCAGCTGCAGGTTCCACGGCTCGCAGACGCAGAAGCAGTCCATGGTGCCGACCTTCATGTTCGCCACCATTTGCGCCGGCGGAACCGTGATGGTCTCGATGTCCTTGTCGGGATCGATGCCGCCGGCAGCGAGCCAGTAGCGGATCCACAGGTCGTGGGTGCCGCCGGGGAAAGTATTGGCAGCCTTGATCGACTTGCCGGAGGCTTTCTTCTTCTCGAGCGCGCCCTTGAACGCGGTGGTGTCGACGCCGACCTTGAGATCTTCGTACTCCTTGCCGACCGAAATGCATTGTCCATTCAGGTTGAGCCGCGCGAGGATGTACATCGGCGTCGGCACGTTGTTCTGGGTCACCTTGCCAGCCGAGATCAGGTAAGGCATCGGGGTCAGGATATGTGCGCCGTCGATGCCGTTGGCTTCGCCGCCGAGCACGAGATTGTCGCGGGTCGCGCCCCACGACGCCTGTTTAAGAACCTCCACATCCGGCACGCCGTATTTTGCGAACAGGCCCTTTTCCTTCGCGACAAACAGCGGAGCGGCGTCGGTGAGCGCGATGAAGCCAAGCGCGGCTTTCTTGGTTTCAGGACCGGACGCCTCGGCGACATGGACCCCGAACGGAAATTGCGTCTTGACGGCGCCGAGCAGTGCGGCCGCGCCGGCTGTTCCCTTGAGCAGCGTTCGGCGGCTCACCCTCGTCTTCGAAGTCTCGCGGTCCTGTGACATCGACTATCCCTCTGTCTCGTTCTCTGGTTGGCCCGGCGGGGTCCAATGGGTCGCCAAAACAAAAAAGCCGCTCACCCGTCAGGCGCCGGTCCCCTCACGGGGCTGGCTCCTTGGGATGGCGGCTTCGCCTGGTCGATCCGTCGTTGGATCGGTTTTGCACCCGCTGACGCGGGTAGCTGTCACCCTCTTCTTTACAAGCTTCGTGCCAACTTCGGTTCGGAGTGATTCCAGAGAAGATTCAAGGGAGTAAAAGGTTGCCCGCGAATCGTCCATCGGCCGGCAAGCCAAAGTTTGGCGCACCGCGACGTGCAACCTGATGCACATTTGTGCATCGCACCATCATTGAGCAGGCGGTTCGAGACTGCCCTTTGAGGCTAGCGCCGCCGTATTTTCCAGCCGTCGAGATGCGCGGCGATGTTATCTGGATCGAAAGCGGGGCCGGTAAAAGCGCCGACTCGATCGGCCGGTTCGGATGCGGGAAGCGGTGGCTGCGGTCCGAAGATCTCGTCGTAAAGGTCGGGGCGAAACGTAGCCTTTGCCTCGGCCAATCCCTCCGCCGACATCAGGGCCTGACCCCAGCGCACCATCTGCGCGTACAACCACGCCGCCTGGACTGGATCGGGGCGTGCGGCGCCATCGCGTCCGACCAGGAGGTACCGGTCGCTCGCTCGATAAGCGCCGTCCGGCGCGACTTTGAGTTTTCCATCGAGCGTGCGGCGGATGACATCCGGTGCCACCGCGATGCGGTCCGGCGCGGACAGGATGGCGGCGACCTCGTCGCGGTTGTCCGGATTTTCGACGAAGTCAGCCGCGCGGCCATGCGCACGCACGAGTCTGCGGAACACATCCGGATTGTCTTCGGCCCAACGCGCACGCACCGCCAGGACTTTCTCCGCCGCGCGCTGGAAGATCTCCGATACGAAATGCAGGATGTGCCCGATCCCGAGATCGACCGCGACCGAATTCCACGGTGCGCCGACGCAAAAGGCATCGACATGCTTGTTGGCGAGGCTCTCCACCATATAGGGCGGCGGCAGCACGATCAGCCGCACATCCTGGTCGGGATCGACGCCGCCTGCGGCCATCCAGAAGCGAAGGTGATAATTATGCGTGGAATAGGGAAAGGTCATGCCGAAGGTCAGGGGCTCTTCGCCGTTGGCGCGGCGATCCATGACGACACGCGCGAGCGCGCGCGCCGATACCATCGGATTGGTGATGTCGCCTTCGGCGACGTCTTTCAGCGCGGCATGAAGGGCAGGGGATACCGTAATGGCGTTGCCGTTCAGTCCGAGGCCAAAGGCCGTGATGATCGGCACCTTGACGTGACCCAATCCAAGGCTCGAGGCGATCGCGACCGGCGCCAACAGGTGAGCGGCATCGAACAGCCCGATATTGAGTTTGTCGCGGACATTGGACCACGACACCTCGCGCACCAGTTCGACATCCACGCCTTCCTCGGCAGTGAAGCCCTTGTCGACCGCGACGATCAACGCGGTCGCGTCCGCGAGCGGGATAAAGCCGATGCGGATGCGCTTGCCGCTGGTCATTTGAACATCTCCGCGGCGGTGATCACCGATTGGGCGATATCGGCGATCTTCTTGTTTTCCTTCATCGCGGTACTCCGCAACAGGGCATAGGCGTCGTCTTCCGTCAGTTTCTTCGCTGACATCAATATTCCCTTGGCGCGATCGATCACCTTGCGCTCCTCCAGAGCGCTTTTGGTGCGGTCGAGCTCTTCCTGCAGTTTCGCGAACGCGTTGAAGCGCGAGATGCAGGTATCGAGAATATATTTGATGCGCTCTTTCTTGAGCCCGTCGACGATGTAGGACGCGACGCCGGCGTCGACGGAGGCCTGGATCGAGGCGGTGTCGCTCTGGTCGACGAACATGGCGATCGGCCGCTTGACGATGCGGCTGACCTGGAACATCTGCTCCAGCACGTCGCGGCTTGGATTTTCGAGGTCGATCAGGATGACGTCGGGGTCGATCTTGTAGATGCGGGCCAGCAGGTTCTGCATCTCGGCGATGCGGATCACGTCGGTAAAACCGGCCTCGCGCAGCCCCTCCTCGAGGATGGCCGAGCGCACCGGGCTCTCGTCCACGATGACGATCTTCAGCGACAGGTCCATGCCCGAGGTTGTTGTCATGCCGTGGCGACAGGCGGAGGTGGGGCCGGGTTTCCTAGAAATATCGCCGGACATCACAATGCCACGCGAATGGGCAGGACCTGCCATGCGAAGCGGCAGAGCGTCTGGCCTTTTGACCCCCGGCCGATCTAGTATTCTCGTGACAAATCCGGCGCATGCCCGGGGCGATGCAGGAACGGGGCCATCAGGGTTCCGGCCAGCCCCGACCGACGCCATCAGGGAGAATTGCCAATGTCTGCATCCGCCGCTTCAGGTTCCGTCGCCCCCATCCACGGCCTGCATCACTTCGCCTGGCGCTGCCGGGACGCAGAGGAGACCCGACACTTCTACGAGGATCTGCTTGGACTGCCGCTCGCCCATGTCATCAAGGCCGACCACGTTCCCTCGACCGGCGAATATTGTCCCTATGTGCATGTATTCTTCGAGATGAAGGACGGCTCCTACATCGCCTTCTTCGATCTCGGCGACAACGAGGCCGCGGTGCCGTCGCCCAATACGCCGCCCTGGGTCAATCACCTGGCGCTGCGCATGGATACGATCGAGGAGGTGACCGACGCCAAGAAGCGGCTGGAGGCAGCGGGCGTCGATGTCATCGGCATCACCGACCACGGCTTCATTCACTCGATCTATTTCTTCGATCCGAACGGCATCCGGCTCGAACTGACGACCGAGAACCTGTCCGATCAGGAGGCTGCGGAGTTCAAAGCCAGTGCGCATGACGAACTGGCGGCCTGGACGAAGGAAAAAGCGGAGCGGGCGAAGGAAACAGCGGCCTGACAGCGTCCCCCGGCGCATCAGGCAGCGGTCCGCTATGCCGCGGCGGCGCTTGACCGTGCCGCCCTGAGCGACGACAAGCCTTTCCGCATGAACCTCCATCAAACCTTCACCCTTCCGCCGCCGTCGGCGCGCACCGACCTCACCATGAAGGATGGCGCGATCATCCGGCTGCGCCGCTACGGGCGGCCGGGCGCGACCCGCATTGTTCTCGGCCATGGCAACGGGCTGGCGATCAACGCCTATGCGCCGTTCTGGCTGCCGCTGTCCGAACGCTACGATCTCGTCGCCTTCGACATGCGCAATCACGGCGAGAACCCGCTGCATACCCAGGAGGGGCATGTGTGGGAGAATTTTTTCTCCGATATTGAAGAGGTGTTTCAGGGGATCCGCGCGCATTTCGGTTCGGCCCGCACGGTTGCGGCGATGCATTCGCTATCGTCGATGGCGACGCTCGAACATGCCTGGCGTAACCGCGGCCGCTGGGATGCGGTGTGCGTGTTCGATCCACCGATGTCGCCGCCGGCCGGTCATCCGCTGATGGCAATGCAGGGGCCGGAATCGGCGAGACTGTCCTCGCGCGCCGCGCGCCGCCAGGCGATCTTCGACACGCAGGAGGAACTCGCCGCGCAATACGACCGGCCGGCCTTTGCCCGCTGGCGGCCGGGACAGGCCGGTCTTCTGGCGCAGGCGACCTCGCGCCGCATGCCGGACGGGCGGTGGACGCTATGCTGCCCACCCGCATTCGAGTCCTATGTGTTCGGGCACAAGAAGGATCCGACGCTGTTTCACCGCATGCGCGAAATCGGCGTGCCGTTGCGGATCATTGCCGGCGATCCGGATTCGCCTTACGCGAGTCCTTCCGCGGCGGTGGCAAAGGCCGCGCATGACGAATACGGGGTCGATGTGGCGATGGTGCCGGGCACCACGCATTTCCTGCAATTCGAGGAGCCGCAGGCCTGCCGCGAGCGCCTGGTGGAATTCATCCGAATGCATGGACTGGATTCAGAATAAGCGAGCGCACGCATGACCGCACTATCCGACCTTCGCATTCCCTACGGTGCTTACTGGTCGACCCCGTTCACCCGCTGGCAGGGAGCGCTGTCCGATCTGAACAGTCTGAAGCTCGCGGCAGCGACCGGCGCAAAGGTCGCGAAAGAGAAGAACTGGCCGCTGGAGACGCTCGACCACGCCGTGCTGGGTCTCACGGTTCCTCAGGAAAAGAGTTTCTGGGGCGCGCCCTGGGTGATGACGTTGATGGGCGCGCCCTTTGTCACCGGGCCAACGGTGTCGCAGGCCTGCGCCACGTCCGCGCGGGCATTGTCGGCCGCGGCCGCCGAAATCGCCGGCGGCGATGCGACCGCCTCGCTGGTGGTGACCTGCGACCGCACCTCCAACTCGCCGGTGGTGATCCATCCCAATCCGAAGGCGCCGAGCGGTGCCCCGATTGTCGAGAACTGGATGCTCGATAATTTCAACGACGAGCCGACCGGCCATTTCGCGATGGTCGACACCGCGGAAAATTGCGCGCGCGACTGGCAGATTTCGACGCAGGAGCAGCACGAACTCGCGGCCTTGCGTTACGATCAGTATCGCGACGCGTTGAAAGACGACAAAGCCTTCCTGCGCCGCTTTATGACGTTGCCCTTCGCGGTGCCTGATCAACGGTTCCGGAAAGACGTCGCCACCCTCGACGGCGATGAGGGTATCCACGACACCACGCTCGAAGGCTTGAGCAGGCTCAAGCCGGTGCGCGAAGGCGGCACCGTCACTTTCGGTGGGCAGACGCATCCGGCTGACGGCAATGCCGGCATGATCGTGGTGGCGAAGGATCGCCTGTCGGAATTCACCGCCGAGCCCGGCATCGAGATACGCATCCTCGGATTCGGGCAATCGCGCGAGCGCCACGCCTATATGCCAGCGGCGCCGGTGAAGGCTGCCAAGCGGGCGCTGGATGCGGCCGGGATATCCATCGATAAGATCGAAGCCTTCAAGTCGCACAATCCGTTTGTGGTGAACGACATCGTGTTCGCGCGTGAGACCGGTGTCGACCCGGCAAAGATGAATAATTTCGGATGCTCGCTGGTGTTCGGTCACCCGCAGGGACCGACCGGACTGCGCCTGATCATCGAACTGATCGAAGAACTGGCGATGCGTGGCGGCGGGACCGGTCTGTTCCATGGATGCGCCGCCGGCGATACCGCGATGGCGGTGGTGCTGTCCGTCACCGACCGGCGCCGGTAGGGCGCGCGCGTCAAAGGCGCTTCAGGCGGAACTCATCGCGCAACAATTCGGCGATCAGCAGGCTGCACAATCTGCGCCGGTTGCGGCGCGGACCCCATGCCAGCCATTCCGGTTCGGTTTGCGTGCTGGAACGCCGCGCCTTGATCTGCCGCCATATCGTAGCGTTGCTGTGTGTCCCTGCTTTGGCTTGGTCCGATAGGCTCATGGCCGTCATCCCCTGGCGCATCGAGCGTGATCCAGCTTGGTTAACGGGCCGTTAAGCTTCTTCGGAGCAGCGGAAGCCATGAGCCTGTCCTACTCCGGAATGCAGGCTGCGCCCGCGCCACGATCAGCGTTGCGAGCTGGCGCGATGCGTCTTTGACGGCCGGGTCGCGCAGAAGCGTTCGACCGCTTCGGTCACGGCACCGGCGATCTGCAACTGGCGCTCGGGCGTGCTCATCAGCTCTTCCTCGACGCTATGGATGATGGAGCCGGCTTCCAGCAGCACGCTCGGCATCCGTGTTGTGCGCAGGATCAGGAGCTGGTCATAGCGATACACGCCGGCCTCGGCGTCCAGCAATTGCCGCCGCCGCGATCCCATTTTCGGCTCGGTGTGATAATGCGGCGTGTATTTCAGCCCGCGCGCTTTCAGCTGCGCGCCGAGCAGCTTGGCGAAAGCGAGGCTGCCGTCGTAATCGGCGTTGTCGCGAGACACGAAGATCGAATGGCCCGGAAACTGGTTGCTGAAGGTTCGCTGCACGCCGCCGAATTCCCACATCGACTTGAAGGCTTCGGGGACGGAATCGTGGTGGATCGACACCAGGAGATCGGCCGACATCGCGTTGGCCTGGGCTACACGACGGATCAGGCTCGGGATCGCTTCGCCATTGGCCATCAGAAGATGGGCGCGGCTGAAGCCGGCTTCGCGCAGCTTGCCGTCGATCACTTTGGCGAGCGCAAGATTGAACGTATATTCCTCGACGCCACGGGCCGAGATCGCACCGGGGCTTTCCGGCGTATGGCCGACATCGATAATGACGCGGAACGTTGCCGGATCGCATTGCGGGGTCGCGATCCTCGGCTTGGCGGCTTGCGCGAAGGCCGGCGCCGCCATCGATAGCGACAGCACCGCGACCGTCGCGGCGGCGAGCATCGGGCCTCGTTGAATCAAGTTCTTCAAGCGAATCGGACCGGTTGCGAAATGCGAAAATCTAGGTTGCAGCGGATCAGCAAGGCAAGCAAAAGCCGCAGCTTGTGTCTTTAATAAGGTCGGATTGCTGTCTCTAATCTGGTCTCAGCCCGTGGCTCCGGCCGGCCCTGCGGTCAAAGTTTTCCGGTCGCCAGTTGGCGCGGCAGCAGCAGCGCCGCGCCGATGCGGCGGCGGCGCCTGATCTCATCGCGGTTGCCGCTGTCCGCAAGCGTCATCCGGATTCCGATCACCACGGCCATATGCGCTTCCGCATAATCCTGCGCATCGGCGTCGCTCAGTCCCGCCTCGCGATACAATTGCGCCGCGAAAGCAATACGGTCCTCATCGACGGCGCGAACGACTTTCGCGACTTTCGGGTCGCGCCGCGCCCAATCGCGCAGGGTGATCTCGAAGGGCCCGCCCGGAACATCGGGCCGCCCGGAAATGGCGATGCGCAGCAGCCGCTCCAGGCGCTCCCACGGTGTCCCGGACTGGTCGAAGATCAGTGACTGGACTTCGCTCGTCATGCGCAGCCGCCACTCATCGAGCACGGCCGACAGAAGATCGTCACGTCCCTTGAAGTGCCAGTAGAAGCTGCCTTTTGTAACACCGAGCTTTTCGGCGAGGGTGTCGACCCTCAGCGCCTCGACGTTGTCTTCCGCCAGCATGGTGATCGCGGCTTCGACCCAATCCTTGCGGCCGAGCGGCGGCTCGGCTGAAGGTTTTTGAGACTTGGTTGCCGGTCGTGCCATTAATGCTGGTGCTCTTGTCAGGCTTTCTCTGTCCCCGGGCCGACCGCCCGCAGCAGGTCGACCAGCCGTTCATTTCGCCAGGCGATGATGTCGGGCAGAGGACGCCCCGCTGTGATAGCCTCCGCCGCGGCGACCAGTCTAGCCTGCACCTCCGGCGAGGTGACCCGCGGTGCGCCGCACGCATCCATCCATTTCTGCAGTTCGGGCGCCATCTTCAGCACATGCGGCATGCCGCCCTCGCCACCCGCGAGCGTCAGTGTCGTGAGCGGGCCCATCACCGCCCAGCGCGGGCCGAGCCCGTAGCGCATCGCATCCTCGATGGCTTGCGGGCTCGCGATGCCTTCGGCCACGCAATGGATGGCCTCGCGCAGGAGTGCGAATTGCAGGCGGTTGGTGAGGAAGGCGGTGACTTCCTTGTCGACGCGGATCGGCTTCTTGCCGAGTGCGGTGAAGAACCGCAGCGCCCATTCGACCACTTCGGGCGCCGTTTTCTCGCCGCCGATGATTTCGATCAGCGGCACCAGATGCGGCGGGTTGAACGGATGGCACACGATCAGCCGTTCGGGATGGCGCATCTTCTCCTGCAACGGACTTGGCGGAATGCCGCCGGTGCTCGATCCGATGACCAGCGTCGCAGGCGCCGCCTCCTCGATCTCGGCATAGACCTTCTGCTTGAGCGCCAGATCTTCCGGTGCGTTTTCCTGTACGAAATCGGACGAGGCCGCGACCGCGCCGGCGCCGGTTACGAAGGAAATGCTGTTCTCCGGCACGCGATCTGCGGTTGCAAATCCGATGCGTTGCAGCGCGTCCCATGTGTCGGCGATGAAGGCCCGCAAGCGGTTTTCGGCATCGGGCGCCGGATCGCAGGCGACCACCTCAAAGCCGCGCGCAACGTAAATCGCCGCCCAGCCCGAACCGACCGATCCGGTGCCGACAAGGCCTATTCGTTTTGGCTGTTCCTGCGGCAACACCGGACTTCACCTCGATCCGTAAAGGGCGCAGTCTGTCGCGGGGCGTATCGGGCCTTGCGAATTGACACCGCGAAACCCGACATCCATACTTGTACGTATTGAGCCAGGGAGGACATCATGTCAATCAAGAAACTGCTGGCTTCGGCGTGTGCCGTAGCCTTCGTTGCGCTTGCGACTCCAGCGCAGGCCGACATCAAGATCGGTGTCGTGCTGGCGCTCACCGGTCCGAATGCATCGCTCGGGATTCCCTATCGCAAGGGCGTCGAACTGATGCCGAAGGAAATCGGCGGCGAGAAGGTTCAGCTGATCTTCCTCGACGACGCGTCCGATCCGTCGACGGCCGTCAAGAATGCGCAGAAGCTGATCGCCGACGACAAGATCGACATTCTCATCGGCGGGTCTAACACGCCCGCATCGCAGGCGATGGGCAACGTGACATCGCAGGCCGGCGTTCAACAGGTGTCGCTCGCGCCGGCGGCTTTTCCGGCGGACAACAACAAGTGGATGATCGCGATGCCGCAGCCGGCCAATCTCTGGGCCGCGGCTCTGGTCAAGGATATGCAGAAGCGCGGCGTCAAGACCGTCGCCTATATCGGCTTCAGCGACCCTTGGGGCGACATCGCCTATAACGGCCTTAAGGACGCGGCCGATAAGGCCGGTATCAAGGTCGTCACTAATGAGCGCTACGCACGCGCCGATACCAGCGTGACTGGTCAAGTGCTGAAGATTATCGCAGCGAAGCCAGATGCGGTGATGGTCGGCGGCTCGGGTACGCCCGGCGCGCTGCCGCACATCGCGCTCGCCGAGCGCGGCTTCAAGGGTCCGGTCTATGCAACACCGGGTGTGTTCAACCAGGACTATCTGCGCGTCGGTGGCAAGTCTGTCGAAAATGTCGTCGGCGTGACCGGGCCGATCGGCGGTGCCGATCAGTTGCCGGACTCCAACCCGATCAAGAAGGTGTCGCAGGACTTCATCAAGAAGTACGAGGACATCAACGGCAAGGGCAGCTGGAATTCGTTCGCCGCCTTCGCTTATGACGGCGTGCTGACTCTGCAGGATGCGATTGCGCGGGCGCTGAAGAAGGCGAAGCCCGGCACGCCGGAATTCCGCCAGGCGGTGCGGGACGAAGTGCGCAATGTCAAGGAACTGGTCGGCACCAACGGCGTGTACATGTTCCCGGAAGGCTCGTCCTACGGGGTCGACGATCGCTCCGTGATTCTGGTGCAGGTCAAGGA
>JAEZBA010000230.1 GCA_023430245.1 Pseudomonadota bacterium | reverse complement strand
CCGGTCACCGCCCCGGTGATCACATCGGCTGCGATGCGCGAATAGGTGATGCCGTTGCCGCCATAGCCCAGCGCCGCGAAGCAGTTCGGCATGTCCGGCACCTCGCCGATGATCGGCAATCCGGTATTGGTCTGTCCGAACGAGCCGGCCCAGGCGAAATCGACCTTGGTCGAGACATCGGGGATCAGCTTGCCGAGCTTCGCTTGAAGCGTCCGGGTCTTGCGCGCGAGCAGCCGGTCGCGCTTGTCCTCGTCGACGAAATCCTCGTCCTCGCCGCCGCAGATGATACGTCCGTCCGGCGTGGTGCGCAGATAGAGATAGGGATCGGACGCTTCCCAGATCATGCATTGCTCGGGCCACAGCCGTTTCGGTTGCTTCACGGTCGCGATGGCATAGGTGGAAATGATCTTGTGGCCGCGTGCCGGTACGCTCTTAGGCACCTCGTAGCCGGTCGCCATGACGAGGTGGCGACATCGGATCGTGTGGCCGGTATCGGTATGCGCCGTCACGCTGCGCGCATGGCTTTCGACATCGTCGATTGAGACCGGTGCGAGGATGCGCGCGCCATTCCTGACCGCCGATGCGAGCAGCGCATGCGCTGCCTTGCGCGGATCGATGACGAGATTGTCGTAGCCGAGCAGTGCTGCGGCCCGGGAAATTCCAAAGCGCGCCTTCAACTCCTTGCGGGAAAGCAGCCGATCCGGCAATCCGATCGCGCGGCGCGCCGCCTGCTCGCGCGCAAGCCCGTCTGCGTCGAGTTCATTGCCGGCGAGATAGAGACTGTCGCGGCGGGCCACATCGGGCAGGCGCAGGTCGGTCAATCGCGCCGCGACGGCATCGACGGCAAGACGTGACCGCCGCCAGGCCCGCATTGCATCGGTCTTGCCGATCTTGCGTGACAGCTTCGAAAGCGGCGTGTCGATCTCGTACTGCACCAGCGCAGTCGATGCGACGGTCGAGCCCTTCACCGGATCGTCCCTGCGATCAACGATCGTTACGGCAAGCCCGGCTTCGGCCAAGGCGTCGGCAATCATGGCCCCGGTAATGCCGGCGCCAACGACCAGTACATCGGTCGTGAGCGACTTACGCAGCCGCTTATGGCGTGCCTTGACGGCGGCGCGCCCCTCCCAGACCGAACGTCCGGTGCGTAGATCTCGCTTTTTGGTGATCATCGGGTCCGTTCGCGGCAAGGACGACGTAACGCCGAGATGTTCGAATGGTTCAGATTTTTTCCGTGACCCGCCTTAGAAACGCACCCACTTCATCGACCCGCGGTCCCATTGCGGCGATCCAGCCCATCAGGTTCACGGAGGCATGGATCGTCCCGAGCCAGAGCCGGAATTCATGGGACGCACCGGCCGACTTCAGTTTCTCCACCAGCAATTCGGAATCGTTGCGCAGCGGATCGAATTCGCTGGCGGTGATGAACAGCGGCGGAAGTCCGCGCAGGTTCGCATAGAGAGGCGCGGCGAGCGGATCGGTCCGGTCCGCGGGCTTCGACAGATAGTGATTCCAGTACCACGCCATTTCGGGCGCGGAGATCAGGTAGGGCCCGCCGCCATAGGCTTGCTCGGACGCCGTGTTCAGGTCCGGCGCGTAGCAGCCGTACATGCAGGCGGCGCCGCGAATGGGGGAGTGGCCCGCGTCGCGCAGCGCAATGGTTGCGGCGAGCGCGAGATTGGCGCCAGCCGAGTCGCCCGCCACGGCGATGCGCGATGGGTCGATCCCCCATTCGCCGCCATGCGATGCGACCCAGCGGATTGCGGCAATGCAGTCGTTCAGCGGAACCGGGAACGGGTGCTCCGGGGCGAGTGCATAGTCGATGCTGACAACGCGCATGCCGGACCGCTTCGCGAGCTGGCGTGATACGCCGTCATAGATGTCGATGTCGCAGGTCACGAAGCCGCCGCCATGCAAGAACACGATGGCGGGAGCCGGTGCTGGCGTGCCCGGGTCGTAAAGGCGGATGCGGATGTCGCCGCTCGCCGCCGTGATCCGCCGCTCCTCGATATGCGGGATCGCCGGCGCGCCGGCGGAGACGTAGAACGGCAGGAACCGGTTGATCAGATCGCGCGCCCCCTCGGGCGTGCGGGTGAAGATCGGCGCCTCGTTGGCGGCGTTGGTATAGATGCGAGCCAGGATGGCGGCGGTATCGGGATCGAGTTTGGACCATGGCTCTTTGAAAAGGGCGAGAAAATCGGACATGAAACCATCCTGAGAGGGCTTTTAGGAAATCATGCTCTAATGCGGGAGCACGATTCGAACCCGATCCCGGCATGATTGGCAAACTCAAAGGCGTTATCGATTCATACGGTGAAGATTACGTGATCGTCGACGTTCATGGCGTCGGCTATCAGGTGCATTGCTCCGCGCGCACGCTGCAATCGCTGCCGGCTGCGGGCGAGCACGCGGTCTTGTCGATCGAGACCCATGTGCGGGAGGACCAGATCCGCCTGTTCGGCTTTGCCAGCGATCTGGAACGGGAATGGTTCCGGCTTCTGCAGACGGTGCAGGGGGTGGGCGCGAAGGTGGCGCTGGCGGTGCTGTCGACGCTGCGCCCGTCCGAGCTTGCGAATGCGATTGCGCTGCGCGACAAGGCGGCTATCTCCCGGACGCCGGGCGTCGGCGCGAAAGTGGCCGAACGCATCGTCACCGAACTGAAGGACAAGACGCCGGCCTTCACCGATCTCGATCCGGCTTTGGTGCGGCTGTCAGCGGACGTTGATGA
>JAEZBA010000210.1 GCA_023430245.1 Pseudomonadota bacterium | reverse complement strand
TCGGTCACCTGCTGAAGGAAAGGCAGAGCCACGGCTTCAGCGATCTCGCCGAGGGCCGCTGCCGCTTCCTTCCGCAAATTGGCCTGCTCATGCCCGAGGCTCGGCGCGATCTGCAACGTCGCCTGTGAAACCTTCAGCCGCCCCAGCGAGCGGACCGCCTTCAGTCGGACTTGCCAGAACGGATCGTCGAGTCTCGCCATCAGCGCTTCCGCTGCCTGCGAACCGAGCCTGTTCGTGCCCATGGTCTCCGCTGCAACCTCGCGGACCATCCAGTTTTCGTCTGACATCGCGCGCACGATCGAATCGGCAGCCGTCTTCAGGTTCGAGAAGGCCAGCGCGCTGACCGCGGCCCGTCGCACATGCGCATCGCCATCGGTGGCAGCGGCGGCCAGCGCCGGAATCGCCTCTTCCATCTTCAGAAAGCCGATCACGCCGACGGCCTGCACCCGGACCGACGCATCGATATCCTGCAACGCGGTGAGCGCCGGCTTGAGCGCGTCTTTCCGCCGCAACTCCTTCAAGGCACGCAACGCGCCCATGCGGACGAAGGCATGATCATGTGAAACCAACGGCAGGATCGCATCGGCGCTCGCGGGATCCTTGAACTCGGCAAGACTGTCCGCAGCCGCGGCGGCCACCGCCTGTTCCGGATCAACCAGCAGCCTGACCAGCGCATCCGCCGCATCCGGCCCGTCAAACTCACCCAGCGCCAGCGCAGTCTGCTGGCGCACGCCGGGATCGGGATCGCCGACCATATCGGCGAGATAGCCGACCGAATCCGGGTCGCCGGAATTGCCGAGTTCGATGATGGCGACGCGGCGCTCGGATGGATCCGACGCGCGCAGCCGTTCCGCAACATCCTCGAGATCGTCATAGGCTTCGAAGGGATCGGCCATCGTCCACCACGGTGTTGGAGTTATCGCAACAGATACGGAATGTTCACCTTCACCGCGCCGGTCGGGCAATCCGCCTCGCAAGGCATGCAGTACCAGCATTCGTCGTAGGCCATGTATGCCTTCTTGGTCATGTCGCTGATCCGCAGGACGTCGAGCGGGCAGACATCGACGCAGACCGTGCAGCCCTTGTCGGCGATGCACTTCGCGTCATCGACCACCACAGGAACCGTGGTGTGTGTCGTAGCAAGCGGCATGGGTTCGTCCTTTCCGGTTGGCGGAGCCGATCAGGCGCTCGCCCGAATACGTTGTTTGTCGTAGAGGCCCTTTTCCTCCTCCCCGATCGGCACGATGTAAGGCTGCACTTCGCGCTTTTCGCTCACCATGCGGCCGTTTTCCTTTCGGAGCAGCGCATGACAGAACCAGTCCTCGTCGTTCTTCTCGGGATAATCGGTGCGGAGATGGTAAAGCCCCCAGCGGCTCTCGGTCCGGTAGAGCGAGGCATGGGCGGCCATATCAGCGCAATCGAGGATCGAATGCGCTTCTAACGCCCGCAGCAATTCGTGCGCATTGGTGACCATCATGTTCTGTTCCATATCCTCGCGCACTTCAGCGAGACGGCGCTGCCCGAGTTCGTATTTCCTGCTGACCTTTGGCGGCTGCAGATAATCATTCACGAGCCGTCGCGTCTTGAACTCGATCTGGTTCGGCGGAATCCCGTCCTCGCGGCGGGTCGGCGCCAGCACACGCTCCTGCTCCTTCGCGACCTCGGCCTGGTCGAAATCGGCAAAGTCATGATTGTCTGCAAACATCACTGCATCTTCGCCGGCGACCGCACCGTTCGTGAAGGCGCCGAGCATGTAATTGTGCGGCACGCTTGCCATGTCGCCGGCGGCGTAAAGGCCCGGCACCGTGGTGCGGGCAAACTCGTCGACGAACACACCCGAGGCGCTGTGGCCCGAGCAGAAGCCGATCTCGGAGATATGCATCTCGATCATTTCGCGGCGATAATCTGTGTTCCGGCCCTCATGGAACAGGCCGCGCGTCGGACGCTCGACCTTGTGAAGCGTATGCTCGATCTCGCTGATTGTATTTTCGTGCAGATGGTTGAGCTTGAGGAAGACGGGCCCCTTTCCTGACTGCAGTTCGTTGAAGAATTCGAGCATCATCTGGCCGGACCAATAATCGCATTCGATGAATCGGGAGCCTTCGCCGTTGGCGGTATAGGCCCCGAACGGCCCCGCGACATAGGCGCAAGCCGGGCCGTTATAATCCTTGATCAGCGGGTTGATCTGAAAGCATTCCAGGTTCGCGAGCGCGGCTCCCGCGTGATAAGCCATGGCATATCCGTCGCCCGAATCGGCGGCATTCTCGTAAGTACCGAACATGTAGCCAGAGGTCGGGAGACCGAGTCGCCCGGCGGCGCCCATGCACAGGATCACGGACTTCGCCTTCAGCACCAGAAATTCCGCGGTGCGGGTGTTGACAGCGATGGCGCCGGCGATGCGTCCACTGGACGAGGTCAGGAGTCGCGTCGCCATATAGCGGTTCGACAACAGAATGCGCGCGCGGCGCAGTTGCCGGTACAGCGCCTTCTTGACGGTCTCGCCATTCGGCATCGGCAACACATAGGTGCCGATATGGTGCACCTTCTTGACGGCGAAGTCGCCGTTCTCGTTCTTGAGGAAGCGGATGCCGTAGCTATCCAGCTCCTCGATGATGCTGTAGCAGCGCTGCGCGTATTTGTAGACGGCGGCCTGATCGACGATGCCGTCATTCGCGATGGTGATTTCCTTGGTGTATTGCTCCGGTGTCGCGTAGCCCGGAATGACGGCGTTGTTGAGTCCGTCCATGCCCATGCTGATCGCGCCAGAGCGTTTGACATTCGCCTTTTCCAGCAGAACGACATTGGCTTTCGGATTCTTCGCCTTGGCCTTGAGCGCGGCCATCGGGCCGGCGGTGCCTCCTCCGATGACAAGCACATCGCAGGAAATCTCTGAAAGGCCCTCGACGATGTTGTCCATTGGGTAGTCGCTCCACGCTGAGGCGTTCGGTAGGATGAAGGATTCCAAAGAAGCGGCTCGCTGCCGAGCAATTAGTTGTCAGGGAACGACAATGGGGTTGCCTCAAAAGCGGACGCCGCCTGATTAATCAGGCGGCGCTTGATCTCGCCGACACGTGAAGTTGACGCCCTCGGCTCAGCGTTCCACGAAGGCCTTTTCGATCACGAAATGTCCGGGCTCGCTGTGATTGCCCTCGGTGAAGCCGCGCACCTCGAAGATCAGGCGTAAATCCTCCAGCATCGACGGGCTGCCGCATAGCATGATGCGATCGGTCTCGAGCGACAGCGGCGGCATGGCGAGATCGTCGAACAGCTTGCGGCTGGTGATCAGATCGGTGATCCGGCCGCGGTTGCGAAACGGTTCGCGCGTCACAGTCGGATAGTAATGCAGTTTTCCGTCCAGCAATTCGCCAAACAGCTCATCCTGCTTGAGCCGTTCGACCACGGTTTCGCCATAGGCGAGTTCGGAGACCTGCCGGCAGCCATGAACCAGAACGATGGTTTCGAACTTCTCATAGACGTCCGGATCCTTGATCAGGCTAGCGAACGGTGCGAGCCCCGTCCCGGTAGACAACAGCAACAGCCGCGAGCCGGGAATCAGGTTGTCGGTGATCAGCGTACCAGTCGCCTTGCGCCCGACCAGAACGATGTCGCCCTCCCTGATCTTCTGCAGCCGCGAGGTCAGCGGGCCATCCGGCACTTTGATGCTGAAGAATTCGAGATTCTCCTCGTGATTGGCACTCGCCATGCTGTAGGCGCGCAGAAGTGGCCGGCCATCCACTTCGAGCCCCATCATGGCGAACTGGCCGTTGAGGAAGCGGAATCCGGGCGTGCGGGTGGTGGTGAAGCTGAACAGCTGTTCCGTCCAGTGCTGCACGGACGTCACCTGCTCTCGATTGAATGCGCTCATGGTCAACCTCGTGATCGATGATACGACCTAGCATTCCGTCGGCCGGACGAAAGCCCGGAGCGCAAGACGCTGTCGATTAGTTTCGAAGAATCCGCCTCACGCGAACAACGCGCCAGCGACGATCGTCACGTATGCCAGCAACCCAAGCGACAGGATCGCGATCAGCAGAACGGGCCGCCAGCCATACGCGAGCAATGTCCGCCATGGCAGCATCAGGCCGATCGCGACCATCGCCATCAGGATGCAGAAGCGCGACAGTGGCAGCGCAATCGATGTCAGCGACACAGGCACGAGACCGAATGTTCCGGCCAATGCAAACAGAACGAACAGGATCAGAAACAGTGGCGGCCTGGGGACGACCGTCCGGCCCTCCCCTCGTCTGACAAGGATATCCACGAGGATCAACGCCGGAGCCAGCAGCGCAACCCGCAGCATCTTGGTGACGGTCGCGGCAACGCCCGACGGATCGCTCATGCTGTAACCCGCGCCCACAGCATGCGCGACCTCATGAATCGAGCCGCCAAGCACAAAGCCTGCAGCTGCAGTGTTGAAGCCGAGCGTCTTGACGAGTACCGGATAGGCCGCCATCGCAGCGGTCGAGAACAGGCTGATCACGCCGATTGCGCAAGCGAGGTCGCGCTTTCTCTCCTCCGGCGCCGACAGCAGGACGAGCGCGAAGGCCGCCGCGGCGGATGCGCCGCATATCGCAACCGCAGCCGCAAGTACAATCGAAACATCGCGGCGCAAACCGATAACGGGTCCCAGCACAGCGCCCGCGGCAATGACGCCGAACACCGCGACCATCAACAGGATCGACGCCGACGCGCCAAGCGCGACGAATGCGTCGCCGGTGACCTGAAAGCCGAGCAGCGCAACCCCGATCCGCAGAACAACGCTGGCCGACGTGCCTATGCCCGGCAGGACAGAATCCGGAACACGTACGAGAGCGGCCAGCACCATTCCGATCAGAATCGCCCAGATAATCGCGTTGCCGAGCCAGGCGCCCAGCCCCATGGAGACAAGAGCGACCAGCGCCGATAATGCAAGACCAGGTGCATAGGCAAGCAGCAGAGAAGGCCGACTACAAGTTCTGAGGATGTGAGCGATCATACCGTCTGGCTGCGCTGGGCGTTGCGGCGGGAGAGGTCGCTGCAGGGTGGGATTCGTATTCGTCCGATCCAAGCAACAAATTGCGTGAATCCGTATGACGGCTCTGTATCATCGCAGCCATGCAACCGAGCCTCAGCGACCGTGCCGGTCAGACCGCGTCAGTCCAAACCGTATCGGTCCATGCCGAACGACGCATATTACGCGTGACCCTTTCCGAGGGTCGCTCATTCGAGGTCGGTGCCAAGCGGCTGCGCATGCAGTGCCGGTGTGCGGTCTGCAGCCGCGCGCGGATCGAGGGTACGTTCGCGCCCGCCGCGCGGGACATCGAGATCGAGCAGGCCACGCCGATCGGGCAATACGGGTTGAACCTTGCCTTTTCGGACGGCCACACCCGGGGCATCTTCCCGTTCGCCTATCTTGCGGAACTGGCGGCTTTTCAGGCAGCCGGCTGCGAAACAACGGCCGAAAATTCCGAAGCCCGCAGCTAGGCCCTTGTAACTGAACTGAAATCCGGCCAACGCGACTGGCACAAAGCTTGCTGGATTCGATCTAATCTGGATCGAACCGTGGGCCCCTGATGCAGATACTAGCTGCAGCTTCCAGAACCGAGGTGAGCGGGACAAGGCAGATCGCGTCGTCCGGTCTCAGCGGCCAGTCCCTGCTGCTGACCGAAAATGGCCGTTCGCTCGGCGGCGGTCCCTCGTTGTTCGAAGCACTCTCACCGGCTGAACGGGACACAATCCTGTCCCATGGCAAAAAGCGCGTCTTCTTTCGCGGTCAGACCCTGTTCAATCAGGGTGCGCGCCATGACGGCATCTTCCTCATTCAGACCGGTCGCGTGCGCGTGTTCTACACCGCTCCGTCCGAGCGCGAGATCACTCTGGCCTATTGGCATCCGGGCAATTTTGTCGGCGGCCCGAACGTGTTCGGCGATTCCGTGCATCAATGGTCGGGCGTTGCCGTCACCGATACCAGCGTCGTCCAGTTGCCGGGACGCGCCCTGCGCAAACTCGTGGTCGAGGTACCTAATCTCGCGATCGGGCTGATCGAGGGCCTGACCTTCAAGGGTCGTTGCTATTCGGCGCTGGCGCAGATGCTGGGAACCCGGTCGATCACCGAGAGGCTGGCGCATCTCCTGCTCCATCTCGTCGATCTTTACGGCGTGAAGGACGACGACGGCGTTCTGATCGGCGCGGCATTCACCCACGCCGATATCGCGCACATGGTCGGCGCCACGCGGCAATGGGTCACGATCAGTCTGAAACGCATGCACGAGAAAGACATCGTGTTGTCGAGGAAATCCCGCATCATTGTCCGCAGACCCGACCTGCTCGAAAAGATGCGCGGCGACGGCTCGAAATTCGAATGATGCCTATCTCCTCGGCGCATGCGACGCGATCTGCGCAAAGACTGAGCATACAAACTTTCGCGGCAACTAATCCACCCGATGCGACCAGACTCGGTTTGCTCCTGATTTTCTGCATCGCACTATGTGCGCGTAGGAGCAGTGCCCGGGGCTCTTCAAACAGAAGGGGATTGCCGTGGGAAAATATCTCTTAAACCGCCTCTCGACCCGTCTCTTGGCGACAATCGCGGTTTCGGTTGCTGCGTTGAGCGCTGCGTGCGGCGCGGCCAATGCGCAGGCCACGATCAAGATCGGAATCGGCACGCAGGACACCACCACGAATACGGTGACGACTGGCGTCATCATCCGCGAGCTGAAGCTTCTCGAGAAGTATCTGCCGAAGACCGGAAAATACGCCAACACCAAGTTCGAACTGGACTGGAACAACTACACCTCGGGCCCGCCAGTCACCAACGGCATGATGGCAGACAAGCTCCAGTTCGGCGGGATGGGAGACTTTCCGCTGGTGGTGAACGGCTACACCTTCCAGAACAATCCGGAAAGCAAGAGCCAGCTGATCGCAGTTGCCGCCTATAACATTCACGGTTCCGGCAATGGGCTCGTGGTCCACAAGGATTCCAAGTATTTTGAACTCTCCGACCTCAAGGGCCAGGTCGTCAGCGTTCCGTTCGGATCCGCCGCGCATGGCATGATCCTCAAGGCGATGCAGGATCGCGGCTGGCCTGCGGACTATTTCAAACTCGTCAGTCAGAGCCCCGAAGTCGGCACCACCAACCTCCAGGAAAAGCGCATCGAAGGACACGCCGACTTCGTACCGTTCGCCGAATTGTTGCCGTTCCGCGGCTTTGCCCGGAAGATCTTCGACGGCGTCGAAACCAACGCAGCGACATGGCACGGCGTCGTGGTGCGCACCGACTTTGCGGAAAAGCATCCGGATGTCGTCGTCGCCTATATCAAGGCGATCATCGAGGCCAATGCATGGTTCCGATCGGATCCGAAGACGGCATCCGAGAAAGTCGCGGCCTGGACCGGGATCGACAAGGAAGTGGTCTACATCTTCATGGGCCCGGGCGGCATCATGACGATGGATCCCACGATTAAGGCCGACCTCGTCAAGGACGCTGCCGATGACGCCAAGGTGCTGCAGAACCTCGGACGCATGAAGGACTTTGACGTCCAGAAGTGGGTCAACGACAGCTATGTGCGCAAGGCCTATGCCGAACTCGGCCTCGACTACGACAAGCAGGTCAAGAGCTTCGACAATTACGAAGTGACCGGCACCGATCCCTTCTGCAAGAAGCCGATCAGCGAGCCGCGCAAGGCGGGTGAGATCTGGGTCGATGGCGAGGCCATCACACCCTATTCCAGCGCAGCATGCACGCTTGGTGCCTTCGCCGACCTGAAGGCGAAGGGCAAGAAGATCAACGTCGCCTACGTGTTCGACACCGAACGCGGCATCAAGCTGTTCGCCGACCAGGCCTTCTACTCGGTGAACGGCAAGGGCGACATTGTTCCCTTCCTGCTCAAGAAGGATGCCGAAGCCTATGCCAACAAGAATGGCGGCAAGGTCGTGAGCTTCGCGGATGCGCTGAAAACCATCGGAGGGTGATTTGCAGCATATGGCTCTGAACTCGGTCGCGGCCGAGCCGATCGCAGACGACAGCGCGCTCGACATTGGCAAGCGGGCGATTCGAGAGCCACTGCAAGACGCGGGGCGCGCGGCGGGAACCCCCCGCGCTGCGACGCCGATCAGGCGCTGGTTCTGGATGTATCGCGGCAAGTTCCGCGCCGCCGCTGTAGGACTTGTTGCGCTGCTCCTGTTCCTCGTTGCGTGGCATCTGCTGACGACCTACCGGGTCAACATCTACGTCCGCTTCCTCAACGTGCCCTCGCCGGAACAGGTGTTAGACCGCGCCATCCGCGCTGCCGGCGATCCGAAATTCTTCAGCCATGTCACGCTGAGCTGCCGCCGCATCCTTCTCGGCTTCATGATCGCGGCGCTGATCGCGGTGCCTCTCGGTCTCATCATGGGCCGATTCCGGCTGTTCAGGGAGTTCGTGTTCCCGGTCACGGAGGTGTTCCGGCCGATCCCCGCGATCGCCTGGGTGCCGATGGCGATCATGCTATGGCCCTCGAACGAGGAAAGCATCGTCTTCATCACCTTCCTAGGATCGTTCTTCCCAATTCTGCTCAACACGCTGCACGGCATGGCGCTGGTCGATCCGGTGCTGGTGCGGGCGGCGGAAAGCCTCGGTGCAAGACGACTCGCAATGTTCCGCGAGGTCTATTTCCCGGCGACATTGCCGCACATCTTCACCGGGCTGACCATCGGCATGGGCGTCGCCTGGGTGTCGCTGATCGCCGCCGAGATGATCTCCGGCCAGTTCGGCATCGGCTATTTCACCTGGGAGGCTTATTCTCTCGTTCAATATTCCGACATCGCGCTCGGCATGATCTGCATCGGCGTGCTGGGTCTCGCCTCCAGCGCGCTGATCCGGGGCGTGGGCAATCTCGTCATGCCGTGGAGAAAGTCATGAGCCAAGCGACCAGCCAAGCCGTGAATCAAGCCGTGAATCAAGCCACGAACCAGACCGTGGGTGCGGCGGCGGCCGCGCCTCAAACCAAGCGCGGCCTGATCGAGATCGATGACTTCAACCTGAACTACGAGACCATGGACGGCACCGTGGAAGCCGTGAGCGACGTCGCGATCCGCGTCGAACCCGGCGAATTCGTCTCCATCATCGGCCCCTCTGGCTGCGGCAAGTCGACGTTGCTCAATGCTGTCGCCGGTTTCCTGAAGCCGACAAGCGGCAGAGTGACGGTCGACGGCGAACGCGTCTCGGGTCCGAGCGCGGATCGTGGCATGGTGTTCCAGCAATACTCGCTGTTTCCCTGGAAGACCGTGCGGCAGAATGTCGAGTTCGGGCTCAAGATGAAGGGGATCGAGCGCTTCCGGCGTGAGCAGGCGGCGCGCACGCTTCTCGGGATTGCGGGCCTGTCGCAATTCGAGAACCGGTATCCTGACAGCCTATCGGGCGGCATGAAGCAGCGCGTCGGGATCGTCCGCGCGCTTGCGACCGGGCCGAAGGTCCTGCTGCTCGACGAGCCGTTCGGCGCACTGGACGCTCAGACTCGGCTCATCATGCAGCAGGTTCTTACCAACATGTGGCAAAACCTGAAGATCTCGGTGCTGTTTGTCACGCATGACATCGACGAGGCGATCTTCCTGTCCGACCGCGTGTATTGCATGACAGCGCGTCCGGGAACGGTGAAGGCCGAAATCGCGATCCCGCTCGAGCGCCCGCGCAAGCAATCGGTCATGATGTCGAGCGAGTTTCTCGCCCTGCGGCGCGGGCTGATGTCGCTGATCCGTGAGGAAAGTCTCAAAGCGATGGGCAGCGAGGCGAGCGCGGCTGCGATTCAGGGGCTCAACATCAATCTGGGCGAAGACGCTTTGACAAAGATTATTTAGGCCGGAAAGCAGGGGCCGGCGCAACACCCGAGATCATCATGGCGATCCTGGGACAAACAACGCTGGCGGACTGGAGCGATATTGCGGGGAAGCTGAACCAACCGGTCTCGTGAACCGGTCGTGGCTGGCGCTCCCTAGGGGAATCGAACCCCTGTTTCAGCCTTGAGAGG
>JAEZBA010000118.1 GCA_023430245.1 Pseudomonadota bacterium | reverse complement strand
CGCACCACCATCAACGGCAAGGCCGTCCGGCTAGAAGGCTACATCGTGAAACGCGCCGACCTCGCCGGGCCGCTGCCGATCGCCCTGATCACGCATGGCAAGTCCGCCCACCTGGCTGACATGCTGGCGCTGCGCGCCAGCGACTACGGGCCCTATGCGCGCGATTTGGCCCGGCGCGGCTATCTGTCCGTCGTAGTGATGCGGCGTGGTTTCGGACAATCCGATGGCCCGATGCCGGTCACCATGACCTGCGACACCAAGACCTTCTCCGATTTCTTCAATGCCGATGCGGACGACCTGCATGGCGCGCTGGAGGTCGCCGCGAAGCGTCCGGATGCCGATCCCGAGCGGGCGATTGCGATCGGGGTGTCGGCCGGCGGGGCGGCGGTGATGGCATTGGCCGCCCGCAACCCGAAAAACCTGCGCGGCGTCATCAATGTCTCGGGCGGTCTGCAGACGCCGGACTGCCCGAAGGAAGACGTTCTCGTGAACGCGTTCAAGGATTACGGCGCGGCGAGCCGCGTGCCGAGCATCTGGGTCTATGCGAAGAACGACAGCCTGTTCGGTCCGCCCTTGGTCGAGCGCATGCAATCGGCCTATCTCGATGGTGGCGGCGATGTGAAGCTCGTCATGTTCGACAAGCACGGCAACGACGGGCATCAGATTTTCGCGGAAGCCGCCGGTCGTGTGAAATGGCTGATGGAGATGGACGCCTTCCTGGCCTTCCACGACCTGCCGGCGACCAAGCGCGACCGCACCGAAGACCTGATGAAGCGTCTCAAGCTCAGCGAACGCAGCCGCAGCTTCGTCGATCAATATCTCGCCGCCCCGACCTTCAAGGCGATGGTGCAGACGCCGGACGGCCAGAACTACATGACGCAGTTCGGCGCCTCGACATTGGAGATTGCGCGCAATGCGGCACTGGAGAATTGCCAGTCTCGCAACAAGACCGCCGGACCTTGCACGGTTATTATGGAAAACGATACTTGGGTCGGTCCGACGGCGCCCGAGCGGGTTGCTGCCGGCCCGGCCGAGCAGACTGTCCGTTAGGCCACCTTTGATGCTGGTCGCGCAAAACCGAAAGCGGTATCCTGGGGCCTTCAAGATGCAAGCCAATGCGCGCTGACGACCACGTATCGACACGGCTGCCTGCGTTCCGACGCTTCGTCGCTGCCGCACTGAGCGTGCTGTGCGTCGTCTTTGGTACGGGCCCGGCGCTGTCGCAGGCCGCGCCCGATGAATTTGTGGTCGAGCGGGCCTTCCTCCGGACCACCATCGCGAACCGCTCCGTCCGGCTCGAGGCTCTGATCATGAAGCGGTCGGACGTCACCGAGAAGCTGCCGGTCGCCCTGATCACGCACGGCAAGTCGTCTCATCTGTCCGACATGCTGGGGAGCAAGGCCGCCGACTATGCCGGTCCCGCACGCGACATGGCGCGCCGCGGCTGGCTCGCGGTGGTGGTGATGCGGCGCGGCTTCGGCCAATCGGACGGACCGATGGCGGCATCGGTATCCTGCGCCACGACGAGCTTTGCCGACCGCTTCGCGGCCGATGCCGACGACTTGCAGGGTGCGCTTGCGGCCGTGTCGAAGCGGCCGGATGTTGACCCGAGCCGCGCGATCGCGATCGGGGTGTCGGCCGGAGGTGCCGCGGTGGTTGCGCTTGGCGCGCGCAATCCGCCCAATCTGCGCGGCGTGATCAGTATCTCGGGTGGTCTGCGAATGCCGGATTGCCCGAAGGAAGACGTGCTGGTGAATGCCTACAAGGATTTCGGCGCAGCGAGCCGGGTTCCGAACCTCTGGGTCTACGCGAAGAACGACAGCTTCTTCGGGCCGGAACTGGTCGGACGCATGCAGTCGGCGTTTCTCGATGGCGGCGGCGACGTCAGGCTGGTGATGTACGAAAAATTCGGCAATGACGGCCATTCGCTGTTCACCGCGGCGGCTGGCAAACTGCAATGGCTGATGGAGATGGACGCCTTTCTGCGCTTCCATGGGTTACCGGCGGCGGGGCGCGACCGCGTCGCCGAACTGATGAAGTTGCTGAAGCTCGAAACCCGGCAGCGCGGCTTCCTCGACCGCTATGTGGCGGCGCCGACCTATAAGGTCATGGTCCAGACGCCGGACGGCAAGCACCATTTCACGCAATTCGGCGCCGCCAGCCTGGAGGGGGCGCGCAAGGCGGCGCTCGCCTCCTGCGCTCAAAAATACAAGGCGTCCGAGCCCTGCCGGGTGGTTATGGAAAATGATGCCTGGCTCGGCCGCGGAGCGGACGGGCGCGATCAGCCCTGACGCGTTGTCCTTGGGGGTGATCTGCAGATCAGGTGGGAACGCTGCGCGCGCCTCGTGGTGACTCGCGCGTCGGCGATTGCGGCAAAAGGGTTGAGCGGACCGTGCCGGCCGTCCTATAACCGCGCCGCATCAACCGATTTGCGGTATTTGGTCCATGGCAGGTCATTCCCAATTCAAGAACATCATGCACCGCAAGGGGCGCCAGGATAAGATGCGCTCCAAGCTGTTCTCCAAGCTCGGCCGCGAAATCACGGTGGCCGCGAAGATGGGTATGCCGGACCCGAATTTTAATCCGCGCCTGCGCGCCGCGATCATCGCGGCCCGCGCCGAGAATATGCCGAAAGACAATATCGAGCGCGCCATCAAGAAGAGCCAGGGCGGCGACTCGGAAAGTTATGACGAAGTTCGCTATGAGGGCTACGGACCCGGAGGCGTTGCGCTGATCGTCGAGGTGCTGACCGACAACAGGAACCGCACCGCCGGCGACGTCCGCGCAGCCTTCACCAAGAATGGTGGCAATATGGCCGAGACCGGTGCGGTCTCTTTCATGTTCGACCATGTCGGCGTGATCGAATTCGACACCAAGGTTGCGAGCGTCGATGACATGCTTGAAGCGGCGATCGAGGCCGGTGCCGAGGATGTGGTCTCGGGCGAGAACGGGCACGAAATCTACACCGCTCAGGACTCGCTGAACGAAGTCCTCAAAGCGCTGGAGGCGAAGTTCGGGGAGCCACGCAAGTCTGCGCTGATCTGGAAGCCGCAGAACACGCTTTCGGTTGATGACGAGCAGGGTGAAAAGCTGCTGCGCATGATCGAGGTGCTGGAAGAAAGCGACGACGTGCAGAATGTCTACGCCAATTTCGAGGTGTCCGAACAGCTCATGGCGAAGATGAGCGCGTGACGATCGTCGCGCCGCGTGTCTGAACGGTGACCGCTCCTACCAGTCTCCGGTGCGTCCGAATTCAATGCTCCTCGAAAAGCCGCATCTGCCGCTGCCGCGCCGGCCCTGGTCGGATTTCGGCGCCGTGTATGCCGGCAACGCCGTGGTGGCCTTTCTGTTCGCCGCCTCCGGCC
>JAEZBA010000527.1 GCA_023430245.1 Pseudomonadota bacterium | reverse complement strand
ACATGTTGCGGCCGGCCGGCCCGCGGATCTCGTCCATGATCCCGCCGACGCGGTCGGGCGGCAGATATTGTTGCAGCAGGCGCTCGGTCGCCTCGTATTGCCCATCAGGGCGCCGGTGGCCGACAGGCGGCTGACGAATTCCAGCAGGAGTCCTTCGACCAGATCGGATTCGACGGTGCCCAGCGTCGACATGGTGATCGACAATTGCCGCAGCTCGTCGTCGTCGAGCAGTTCCCAGATCTTGCCGCCATATTCGTCGCCGAGCGCGAGCATCAGAACCGCCGCACGCTCCGGTCCGCTTAATTCGCGGGTCGGCCGCGGCGCTTCCGCCTGGCGGCTGGCGAGACCGGCGACGATGCTGTTCAGCTGTTCGCGGGCCTGTTCCTTGGTGGCAGTGACGGCCATGTCGTTTCCTTATGCCGGCTCGTGCAGCCATTGGCGGATGATGGCGACGGTCTCGTGCGGATTGCGATCGGCGAGTTCGCCGACCTTCTTCACCGATTCCGCATGCACCTGGCCCTGCACCTTGGCGATGTCGATCATCGACGAGGTGTGGTTGGAGATCGCCACATTCTGGTCGGTGCCGACGATCGACACATTGGGACCGCCGGTGGTGGTAATCGCGCCGCCAGGACCGACAATGCCGGGGATGCCGACCATGCTGCCGTCGGGCAGGGCTGCCGGCGGCTCGTCGGGGGTGATGATGCGGCGTACCAGCGGGCGGATCACGAAGAACAGGACCACCAGGCCGAGCAGGCCCATGACCAGCATCTCGATGCCGCGCAGGATGTCATCCTTGGTGAAGTCGCCGATTTCCAGCCAGCCTTTGGGAGTTGCGGCCAGATTCTGGGGCAGTTCTGCAAAGCGCAGGTTGACGATTTCCACCTGGTCGCCACGCTTCTGATCGAAGCCGATGGCCGAGCGCACCAGCGCCGCGATGCGGTCCAGCTCTTCTTTCTCGCGCGGTGTGTAGACGGAATCGCCGGCGGCGTTTCTCGCGTAGGTGCCGTCGACCAGGACCGCCACCGAAATCCGATTGACCCGGCCGCCTTCGATCACCTCGGTCTTGGTGGTGCGGGAAATCTCGTAATTGACGATTTCCTCGCTCTTGCGATTGTCGTTCTTGCTGACGGCGGCGTCGGCCGGCTTCTGCTGGCCACCGGGCAGTTCGTTCGCGACCGTGACCTGACCATCCTTGCCCTCGTGCGAGTTCTGGGTCTCCTCGCGGGTCTGGCTGGAGCGCACCACGCGCCCCTCCGGATCGAATTTGTCGGTGGTCTGGGTGATTCGGTTGAAGTCGAAATCGGCGGTGAGCTGCACCCGGGCGCGACCGGGGCCGACGATCGAGGACACGATATTCTCGACATTCTCACGCATGCGGCGCTCGAAGGTGAGCTTGCGGTCGTCGGCGCCTGCGCTCAGTCCCGATGCGTTGTCGTCGGCGCCGTCGGCCAGCAGCCGGCCGCTTTCGTCGACGATCGAGACCCGGCCCGGCTTCAGGCCATTCACTGCCGAGGCGATAAGATGGCGAATCGCCCGCACATGCTGGGCCTCGAGCGAGCCGCGCAGCTTGAGAACGATCGAGGCGGAGGGCTCCTGCCGCTCGCGGGAGAACAGCGGCCGTTCCGGCAGCACCAGATGGACGCGGGCGGAGGCTACCCGGTCGATCGAACGGATGGTGCGGGCGAGTTCTCCCTCCAGCGCGCGCAAGTGGTTGATATTCTGGACGAAACTGGTGGCGCCGAGCGCGTCCGACTTGTCGAAAATCTCGTAGCCAACGCTGCCGCCCTTGGGCAGGCCGGATTCCGCAAGCTTCATGCGCAGGCGCGTCACGGCATCCTTGGGGACGAGGATGACCGCGCCTTCATTGCGGGTCTGGTAGGGGATCGCCTGCCGCTCGAGGTCGCGGATAATGGCCGCAGAATCCTCGAAGGCCAGGTCCGTGAACAGCGGCGTCATCGGCACGGCCGTTACGCGCAGAATCAGAAATGCAAAAAAGCCGATCAGTGCGACTGCCACCGCAGCCATCGCCATCACGCGCGTCGCACCGATAGTTTTTACAAACTCGACCAGACCTTGCACCGAAGAGTCCCCCCAACGCGCGACCCGGCAATATTTGCCGTGCGTATGGTTTCCAATCGGTTAATGCCGTTAACGATTGTTCCTTTGAGTGGAGGCAGGGCTAAAAAACAGTAGTGGTCACAAAAAAAGGGCGGGATTGCCCGCCCTTTATACATATCCGGTCTGTGATCTGGTCAGCCGGGTGTTCAGTAGAAGCGCCGGCACATCTCGTAGCGGCCATTGCCGATATCGGTGACGCAGGGAGCGCGGCGAACCCGCTTGACCGTGGAGACCTTGGCCGGCCGCCGGTGGACCCGCGGCGCGTAGGGGTTTGGCAGGCGCTTCCAGTAATAGCCGCGGACATAGACGTATTTGTATCCGCGCGGGGTCGTGTAGAGGGGCTCGCGGAAGGTGTAGCCGAACGAGTTATCGGTCGGGGTCCAGGACGGGCCGCGCGGCCAGGTATAGACCGGGACCGCCTTGTAACCGGGTGGCTCGAAATAGCCGGAGGCAGCACCGACCGCGAGCTGGCGCGCCGAGGCGGGCAGGGCGGCGGCGACAAGCGCCAGTATGGCGAGAAGGATCGGTCGAATCGACATCGGGCGCTCCGGGAACCAGCCGGGCCAGTGTAGCCGGCGCGTCGCCGGACCGGAAGATGGCTTGCGCGACCATGCGCAGCAATCGGCGAGCCTGTGTCTATTGAGCCAAGGTGCCGATATCGCGACACTTCGCGCCGGCACGGCGGTCGTCAGGGCTCGCAAGGTAAATCGGGCGCCGGATGAACCCGCGCCTGTTAAGCCATCGTTATCGAGTGCTAACGGAAGCTTACTGCCGGTATTGCTGAATGCGCGTGGTGCGCAGACCTGCAAGGCCGTGCTGCTCGATCGAGAATTGCCACGACAGGAATTCCTCCGTCGTCAACGTGTAACGCTGGCAAGCCTCTTCGAGAGAGAGCAGGCCGCCGCGCACAGCCGCGACCACCTCCGCTTTGCGGCGGATAACCCAGCGCTTGGTCGAGGGCGGCGGCAAATCCGCAATCGTCAGCGGAGAACCGTCCGGCCCGATTACATATTTGACCCTCGGGCGATGAGGCTCAGTCATCGTTGCACTCACACACTCAACCGACAAACTCACATGAATGTAGCGTGACCCGCTTAAGATTTGCCTAAGCGCAACATTCAATTGAGAAATGTCTGTCGGCCCGATCGCGTGCAACGCTTTAATCGCCCGTTAAGAGATGCAAACCGGTTTGTGCAACGTTAAAACAGCGATGTTTGCCGGACGACGCGCTTGATCTTGTCGAGCGCATATTCGGTGTTGTTGACCGACAGCACCGGTGGGCTCTTCGTCATGTCGACGGAATCGACGACGCCCTGAACCTCGGTCGATACAGCAACGGCCTGACCGCTTGCATCCTTCGCGGTGATCGCAAGTTTGTAGTCGCCATTGGGCTGCTTGACGCCGGAATTGTTGCGGCCATCCCAGACAAAATTCTGGATGCCGGCGTCGAGCGAATAGGTACCGGTAAACACGGTGGCGCCGGCAGAATTGATGATATTGATGGTGGCGGATGCCGGCTTCGGCGAATTGAAACTCCAGCCGGCGCCATTGTCGGTCAGTAGCGAGGTCTGGCCGTCGATCGCGACCACTTGTCCGACATAGCCGAGCGCCTGCGTCGACTGCGCGGTCTTCTGCAGCGCGACCAGCGTCTCGAGCTGAGTGTTCGACTTGAGCTGCTGCTCGACCTGCGCGAACTGCACGAGCTGCTGGGTGAAC
>JAEZBA010000059.1 GCA_023430245.1 Pseudomonadota bacterium | reverse complement strand
CGCGCGACGAGCGATGCGAATCCGAGCCGCCGCGCAGGATGGCGGCATTGCCGGCCTTCAGACACAGCGCGCCAGCATCGGCAGTGACGTTCGGACGGCTTTCATAAATCACGCCGATCACGCCGATTGGGGTGCGGATCCGCTCGATACTCATGCCGTTCGGACGCTTCCAGCTCGACACGATCTCGCCAACCGGATCCTCGAGCTGTGCGACCACTTCCAGCCCTTCGGCCATGGCCGCGACGCGCTTGCTGTCGAGGGTGAGGCGGTCGAGGAACGAGCCGGCCACGCCGGCGCCTTTGGCCTCGGCTACGTCGGCTTCATTGGCCGCGAGAATCTCCGGCGTGGTGGCGCGGATGGCTTTCGCCATCGCGTGAAGGGCCGCGTCCTTCTGCTCGCGCGGCGCCAGCGCCAGCGCACGGGCGGCCTTGCGGCCGCGCCGGCCGATGTCCTGCATCAGGCTCGCAACGGAGGCGGTCGAATCGACGGATTTCAGCGGCGCGGTCATGGTACCTGTCGGGTGTATGCTTGAACTCGCTTCTATCATGTAACCCTTCGCCGGGGCGAGCGTCAGAGGCCGTGATACGGCCTCGAGCCGATCAGGATTTGAGATGGATCCGATTGTAAAGATTGAAGAATCCGCGGCGGACCGGCAGTCTGGCCGGAGCGGGCGGATGATTCGGAGAGCGCTCCGCGCCGCGCTCCCAGCTCTGCTCCTGTCGGGGACGTCCGTGGCCGCACAAACAAACCCCTCTGCCAGGCCGCCGGCCTTTGTCGATGCCGCGACGGTCATCCCGGAGCTCGTGGTCGACATGCGCTATTTCGGCACCAACAACTTCGTCGGTGCCCGCGTTGACGGATACGAGGCGCCGGTCTGCGTGCTGACCCAGCAGGCGGCCACGGCGCTGGCGGCGGTGCAGCGGGATCTCAAGCCCCGCGGCCTCGGGCTGAAGGTGTTCGATTGCTATCGTCCGGCGCGCGGCGTGCGCCACTTTGTGCGCTGGGCGCGCGATCCCGACAACAGCACCAAGGCCGAATATTATCCGCATGTCGCCAAGGGCAACCTGTTCCGCGAAGGCTATATCGCCTCGCGGTCAGGCCATTCGCGCGGCTCCACCGTCGACCTCACGCTGGTGAAGATGCCCGGCGGGGCCGATCTGGACATGGGCACGCCGTTCGACTTCCTGTCACCGCAATCGGGACAAAGCGGCAAGGTGAGTGCGGAGGCGCGTGCCAATCGCAAGATCCTCGCGGATGCGATGCGGGCGCGTGGCTTCATTCCTTACGACAAGGAATGGTGGCACTTCACGCTGCGTAACGAGCCGTTCCCGAACAGCTATTTCGATTTCCCGGTGCGTTGAGCCGTTGGATCAATTCTTGTCTTGTCATCGCCCGTGAAGGCAGGCGATCCAGTAAGCACGGGGGATCAAGAGTGAACTGGATGCCCCGCCTTCGCGCGGCATGACAGGGATGGTAATGCGCTCAAAATCGTTCGACGTAGGAGTGCGCTAAAAAAAATAACGAGACATCCCGGGAGGCACCGGAATGTCTCGTTATCATCGACGTAGTGGCGGCGTACCGGACGAAGAATCGCCCCCAGCCATTCGACGAAACCGCGGGCAGGTACGGTTCAGGGGAGTCCCTGCCAGGTAACGGATCGGCGAACCGTCCGTCGAAACGCATACGCAACTGATACATTCCGACCAGTAACGGCCGGTACTCAAAGCGACCCTCATACGCGACGCCACGGGTCGAGGTTACGCGCGGCGCGATGCAATGCTGCGGTATCATTTAAGCTCGCCACAATTGATCAACATGCCGATGCGCAACACTCGCGGCAGTTCTGCAACAGCTTTGCGGTATACTTGTATCAAACTCCAGCCGCTCGCTTATTCGTGGCGCTTTCGCGTCGAATGTAAGGCGCTGCGGCGAAGCGCTAATGTCCCGAGAGCACGAGATCGTCGCGGTGGATGATTTCGGTGCGGCCGGAAAAGCCGAGAATGAGCATGATATCGGCCTTCGAACGCCCGACGATCTTGCCCGCATCCTCGGCGTCGTAAGCAATGAGGCCGCGTCCGATTTCGGCCCCTTCAAGATCGCGGATCGTCACTGCATCGCCGCGCTGGAACGCGCCATCGAGACGCTTGACGCCTGCCGGCAGAAGACTGGCGCCGCGGCGTAGCGCGGCGACTGCACCGGCGTCGATATGCAACGTGCCTTTCGGTTCGAGCGCGCCGGCGATCCACTTCTTGCGGGCCGTCACCGGATTGGCCGGCGTCAGAAACCAGGTGCAGCGTCCACCGTCGGCGATGGCGCGCAGCGGATGCATCGTCTTGCCGGATGCGATCACCATGTGCGTGCCGGCACTGGTCGCGATCTTGCCGGCCTCGATCTTGGTGACCATGCCGCCGCGCGACAATTCGGAGCCAGAGGCGCCGGCCATCGCTTCGATCTGCGGCGTGATGCGCTCGACCACCGGAATCAGATTGGCATTGCTGCCCGCGCCGGGCGGGGCATCGTACAGCCCGTCGATGTCCGAGAGCAGAACCAGTAGGTCCGCGCTCACCATGGTGGCGACGCGCGCGGCGAGGCGGTCGTTGTCGCCGTAACGGATTTCGGTGGTAGCGACGGTGTCGTTCTCGTTGATCACCGGCACGCTCTTCCATTGCAGCAGCCGGTCGATGGTCGAGCGTGCGTTGAGATAGCGGCGGCGCTCTTCGGTGTCGCCGAGCGTGACCAGAATCTGCCCCGCGGTGATGCCGTGGGTGCCAAGCATTTCCGCCCAGATGCGGGCGAGCGCAATCTGTCCGACCGCCGCTGCGGCCTGCGAGTCTTCCAGCGCCAGCGCGCCGCGCGGCAGCTTCAGCACCGAACGGCCAAGCGCGATCGCGCCGGACGAGACTGCCAGCAGGTCGCGCTGGCCGCCATGCAGCCAGGCGATGTCCTCGCACAAGGCGCGCAGCCAGTCCTCGCGCAGCCGCCCGGCGGCGGAATCGACGAGGAGCGACGAACCGACCTTGATGACGATGCGGCGAAAATCTGTGAGGGCGGGGAGACGGGCGGACATGCGGGCGATCGGCTCTCGAAGGGCCGAACTGCCGGCCCGGCGCGGCGTTGCATACCAGTCAAATCCGGGTTCGTCATGTCCGAGGCGTCACATGGCTCGCGTCCATATCGGCACGTCAGGTTGGCATTATCCGTCCTGGCGCGGGCCGTTCTTTCCGAAAAAACTCATGGTGAAGCACCAGCTCGCCTATTACGCGACGCAGTTCGACACCACGGAACTGAACGGCGTTTTCTACCGGACGCCGACGGTGGAAGCGGTACGGGCCTGGCGGGAGCAGACCTACAAGGGTTTCATCTTCGCGTGGAAGGCGTCGAAATTCATCACCCACTGGAAGCGGCTGTCGGGCGCGTCGCGCAACTCCATCGCGTTGATGGAAACGCGTCTGCGGCTGCTGGGTGATAAAGCCGGGCCCGTTCTGTTCCAGTTGCCGCCGCAATTTCGCGCCGACCGGGAGCGGCTCGCATCTTTCATCAAACTGCTCCGTCGCAAGCGGCCGTACGTGTTCGAATTCCGGCATAGCAGCTGGTATGACGAGCGGATTCTCGATCTGCTGCGCGAACATGACATCGCGCTCTGCCTGTCGGACCATGCCGACGCTCCGGCACCATGGCTGGTCACGGCGCGGCATGTCTATGTCCGTGGGCATGGTCCGGGTGGCCGCTACAAGGGACATTACGGCGATGCGGTTTTGCGGCGCTGGGCGGAAGATATCCGCAAGTGGAGGCGCCAACGCCGCGACGTCTTTGTCTATTTTGACAACGACCAGAAGAGCGCCGCGCCGGCAGATGCGGCCAAGCTGAGGCATATGCTGAGTCTGTAGAGTGCGGTGTCTGAACCTGGCGTGTTCGGTGCGGCGACGGCGACCCGCGATGAGCCTTAGTTTACGGCTGCCAGGCTTCCGCGTCCTCGGGCCGGGGCTCGGCCTCGGTGCGCGATTCGTCGATCACATCGAGCAGCGCGCGCAGCACGTCCTTCACACCCTGTCCCGATTGCGACGACAGCACCAGCGGCGTTTTCTTGGCGGCCTTTTTCAGCGCCTTGATCTGGGCCTTGATTTCGTCCTCGGTCATGGCGTCGCATTTCGACAGCGCGAGGATTTCGGGCTTTTCGGCAAGCCCCGCGCCATAGGCTTCGAGTTCGTGGCGCACGACGCGATAGGCGGCGCCGACATCGTCGCTCGTGCCATCGACGAGATGCAGCACCACACGGCAGCGCTCGATATGGCCGAGGAAGCGATCGCCAAGTCCGATGCCCTCATGCGCGCCCTCGATCAGGCCAGGCAGGTCGGCCATTACGAATTCGCGGCCATCGACCGCAAACACGCCGAGCTGCGGATGCAGCGTGGTGAAGGGGTAATCCGCGATCTTCGGCTTGGCGGCGCTGACGGTGGCGAGGAAGGTCGATTTGCCGGCATTCGGCAGCCCGACCAGACCGGCATCGGCGATCAACTTGAGCCGTAGCCGGATCGTCATTTCGACCGCGGGCTGGCCGGGATTGGCGTGGCGTGGCGCGCGATTGGTCGATGACTTGAAATGCGCGTTGCCGAAGCCGCCATTGCCGCCCTTGGCCAGCAGCACCTCGGCGCCGAGGTGATCGAGATCGGCCAGCAGCGTCTCGCCGTCTTCCTCATAGATCTGGGTGCCGACCGGCACCTTCAGGATGAGGTCCTTGCCGTTGGCGCCATGGCGGTCCTTGCCCATGCCATTGCCGCCGCGCTCCGCTTTATGGTGCTGCAGATAGCGGTAATCGATCAGGGTGTTGAGCCCGTCCACCGCGCGCGCAATGACGTCGCCACCGTGCCCGCCGTCGCCGCCATTGGGGCCGCCGAACTCAATGAATTTCTCGCGCCGGAACGAGACGCAGCCGTTTCCGCCTGCGCCGGACTGGATATAGATCTTGGCTTCGTCGAGGAATTTCATGAGCGTCAATATAGGTGAGGATGCGGGACTTCACCCGCGAATTTATCGCTGATATGGGTAACGCCGGGTGGGGTTGGAATGACGGGTTTCGTCAAAAGCGTGCGGTTTAGGGCAGCGATCGGTCTGATCGCGGCCTACGCCATTGCGCTGCAGACCCTGTTCGCGGCCTTCGCGCCGCTGCCGGCCAATGCGCAGGCCGCGGATATCGCCGGATGGCACGTTCTCTGTTTCGGCAGCGGTAACGCCGGTCCGGCGGACCCCGCCGATCCTGATGCACCCGCGCCCGCAGCCGGCAAATTTCATTGCGTCCTGTGCGGACCGGTTCTGGCCGCCGCAGCAATTCTGCCCGATCCGGTTGCCGAACCGGCGCCGCTCTCTTCCGCTTCTGTTGTCGTGTTTGCGCCGGCGCCCAATGTTGCGCCGGGCCGCCATGCGATCCGCTCCGGGTCCATCCGCGCACCCCCGCTGACGGTCTGATCGAGCGCGGCTCCGGCCGCATCCATCACATCGTTATCGGAGATTTCTCATGTCACGTTCGTGGCGCGCGACCTGCGCGCTGTCGGCCGCCGCGGCGATTCTGCCGCAGATGGCGGCTGCGCAAAATACCTCGCTTCCTCCCATCACCGTCGAATCCGCACCCGCCGCGACAACCGCGCGCCGCCAGCCCGCGCCGGCACAATCCGCGCCGGGCAGCACGCCGGCCGCCAGGCCAAGCGAGCCGGCCGCATCGGCAAATCAAAGCCTCACCGTGCCCACCGTCGAACAGGCGCGGCGGGAGCTGAACCAGTCGCTGGGCGCAGTTGCGATCGTGCCGTCGGAGGCGCTGCGCGATCGCAACGTCTCAACCGTGAAGGACATCCTGGAATACGTGCCGGGTGTCTGGGCGCAGCCAAAATGGGGCGAGGATACGCGGCTCTCAATCCGCGGCTCGGGGCTGTCGCGCAACTTCCATGGCCGGTCGCTGCAGCTCTATATGGATGGCGTTATCCCGATCAACACGGCAGACGGGTATTTCGATTTTCAGGAAATCGATCCGACCGCCTATCGCTACACCGAAGTCTGGCGCGGCGCGAGCGCACTGCAATTCGGCGCGAATTCGCTCGGCGGTGCGATCAACTTCGTAACGCCAAGTGGACGCGATGCACGGCCATTCGCGATGAGCGCCGACGTCGGAAGCTTCGGCTATCGCCGCATCCAGGCGAGTTCCGGCGCCGCCGTTGGCCCGTTCGACTATTTCGTCACCGGCTCCTATCAGGTGCAGGACGGGTTTCGCGATCACAGCAACGGCAACCTGATGCGGGGGTCGGCGAATTTCGGCTACAAGATTACGCCGGATATCGAAACGCGATTCTACTTCAACGGCAACACCATCGAGCAGCGCATTCCCGGCGCTGTCACCAAATACATCGCGCTGAACGAGCCGCGCGCGGCGGCGACCGCCAACAAGGTCAACGACTGGCAGCGCAACATCAACTCAAACCGCATCGCCAACAAGACAGCGATCAAGCTCAGCGATAACACGACCGTCGAGGTCGGCGCGTTCAACGTCGATCGCCACCTGATGCATCCGATCTTCCAGTGGCTCGACTATACCTATGACGACTATGGCGGCTTCGGGCGCATCGTCGACGACCGTACTATCGCGGGCTTCCGAAATCGCCTGGTGGCCGGCGTCAATATCCACAACGGCCAGATCGACAACCAGCAATTCGCCAACGGCGCTTTGGCGACCAAGGGCTTGCTGCTGTCGGCCTCGCTCGACAAGTCCAAAAACACCTCGGCCTATGCCGAGAATTCATTCTACTTCCTGCCGAACGTTGCGGCGGTCGCGGGGCCGCAGGTGCTGCGCGCCGCGCGGGAACCCCGCGGCCGGTTAATGT
>JAEZBA010000700.1 GCA_023430245.1 Pseudomonadota bacterium | reverse complement strand
GCTCTCATCGATATCCGCGCGAAGATCGCCGATGTCGGCGCGCGGCTCGAAAAGCAGTTTCCGGATTTCGTGGCACTCACCAGTCCGAAGCCGCTTTCGATCAAGGATGCACAGGCGCTGCTCGGCCCGGACGAAGCGCTCATCCTGTGGATCGCGGCCAAGGACCGGACCGAACTGTTCGCGCTCACCCAAGACAGCGCGGATTGGCATACCCTGCCGATCAAATCCGAAGAGCTGACGCAAAAGGTCGCGACGTTCCGGCGCGGGCTGAGCGTCGATGCGGTGAGCGCCGCCTCCTCCGAGCAGTTCGACCTCGCCTTCGCTCATGCTTTCTACAAGGACCTGCTCGGCCCTGCCGAGGGCGTGCTGAAGCGCAAACGCAATCTTCTGGTCGTCCCGACCGGAGCTTTGACGGCCCTGCCCTTCCAATTGCTGGTGACGACACCACCGGCTGTGGCATCGGGCGATCTCGCCGCCTATCGCGATGCCGCGTGGCTGGTGAAGCAGAATGCGGTGACCGTCGTGCCATCCGTGTCTGCACTCAAGGCGTTGCGGGTATTCGCCGCCAAGGATCAGGCGACTAAGCCGATCGTCGGATTCGGCGATCCGGTCTTCGATCCCGGGATAACGCCCGCCCCAGCCGGATCGCGCGCGGCAAAAGGCAATTCGGCCAAGGCGGCATCCCGGGCGGTCCCGGGCAAGACCCGCTCCTATGCGGATTTCTGGCAGGGCGCGAGCGTCGACCCGGCGCTGCTTGGGCAGGCGCTGTCGCCGCTCCCGGACACCGCCGATGAAATCCGCGATGTCGCCAAACGGCTCGGCGCCGCCGACAACGATATCTTTCTCGGCCACGCCGCGAGCGAGGCAAAACTCAAATCGCTGCCGCTGTCGGATTATCGCATCGTCTATTTCGCTACCCATGGTCTCGTGGCCGGCGACGTGAAGGGATTGGCCGAGCCATCGCTGGCGCTGAGCATTCCGCGCACACCGACGCCGGACGATGACGGCCTCGTTACCGCAAGCGAGATTGCGCAACTCAAGCTCAATGCCGATTTCGTTGTGCTGTCGGCCTGCAACACCATCGCCGGCGACAAACCGGGCGCGGAAGCGTTGTCAGGCCTGGCGCGCGCATTCTTTTATGCCGGCACCCGCGCGCTGCTGGTCACGCACTGGGCCGTGGACTCGGCCGCGACCACGACCATCGCCACAACCACCTTCGCGAATCTCAAGGCCGATGCGAAACTCGGCCGTGCGGAGGCGATGCGGCGCGCGATGGTCGCCCATCTGAGTGATCAGTCGAAGCCGGAACAGGCTTATCCGGGATATTGGGGCGCCTTCGCTATTGTCGGCGAGGGTGTCCGGCAGTGAGGAGAGCAGACAGGATGACGATGCGTGCAATCGTGCTTGGACTGGCCGTGGCGTTGTTCGGGGTGTTGCCGCTTGCAGCGCAATCCCAGCTCGGCAAGGACATGAAGCTCGAGGATGCCGGCTTCAAGATGCGCGAAGCCAACACGCCGCAGAAGATGGCGCGGCTCAATTCCATTCCGCCGTACAAATTCGTCCCACACCGCAAGAATGGCGCCCGCTATTACGTCTATGCCGACCCGGCCTGCCGCTGCGCCTTTGTCGGTGACGACAACGCGATGAAGGCCTATCGCGACATGGTGGCGCCGTCCGGCAGGGGCTTTTTGCCTGGCGTCGGCGACATCGGGCGGGACACTGGCGGCGTTAATCTCGAAAACGAGATGCAGACCGAGATGAACGACGAAAGCGGCACCAATTTTGACGATATCTTCCATCCCGGCTTCTGAATGGGCCGGTAACGGGCTGTTTTCCGGCGGCCGCCGGCTTTCTGGCTAATACCGCCATCTTGCGATTCCGGCGGAATACGTGTCCACTGTCCCGATGGGGACTTCGGGCATCGTTGCGGACAACCGCGAGACGGCCATAGCGGCTCTGCCGGCTGCCGGTGCTGCGTCGCGCCGCTTCAGGATCGTCCTGATCAAGCCCTCGCATTACGACGCCGATGGCTATGTCATCCAGTGGTGGCGCTCGACCATTCCGTCCAACAGCCTCGCCAGCGTCTACGGGTTGTTACGCGAATGCGCCGAGGATCATGCGCTCGGCCCCGATGTCGAAATCGACATCGAGGCTTATGACGAGTGCAACACCGTCATCGATACCAAGCGCATCGTCCGCGATATCCGGAACGCGGGCGGCGGATTCGTCGCACTGGTCGGCGTGCAATCGAACCAGTATCCCCGCGCCCTCGATCTGGCGCGCATCTTCCGCAAGCAGGGCATCAAGGTTGCTATCGGCGGCTTCCATGTCAGCGGCGTGATCTCGATGCTGCCCAAACTGACGCCGGAATTGCAGGAGGCGCTCGACCTCGGCGTCGTGCTGTATGCTGGCGAGGCGGAAGGCCGGATGGCGGATTTACTGCGCGACATGGCGTCGGGGACCGCGACCGGGATCTACAATTACCTGAAGGACCAGCCCGGCATGGAGGCGGCAACCTACCCGATCCTGCCGCGCGAGGTAGTGACGCGGGTGGCCGGCCATTATGCGAGCTTCGATGCGGGCCGCGGCTGCCCGTTCCAGTGCAGCTTCTGCACCATCATCAACGTGCAGGGCCGCAAATCGCGCTATCGTACCGCCGACGATGTCGAGGGCATCGTGCGCGCCAATGCCAAGCAGAACATCACCCGCTTCTTCATCACCGACGACAATTACGCCCGCAACAAGAACTGGGAGCCGATCCTCGACCGGCTGATCGAGCTGCGGGAAAAGGAAGGCTTCAAGATCCGGCTGCTGCTGCAGGTCGACACGCTGTGCCACAAGATTCCTGGCTTCATCGAAAAGGCAGCGCGCGCCGGTTGCACCGCGGTCTTCATCGGGCTGGAGAATATCAACCCGCAATCGCTGGCCGGCGCCAAGAAGCGGCAGAACAAGATCTGGGAATACCAGGAGATGTTCTATGCCTGGCGCAAGGCCAAGGTGATGACCTTTGCCGGATACATTCTCGGCTTCCCGACCGACACGCCGGACTCGATCGCGCGCGACATCGAGATCATCAAGAAAGAGCTGCCGGTCGATATCCTGGAGTTCTTCTATCTGACGCCCCTGCCCGGCTCGGAGGATCACAAGAACCTCCATATCAAAGGCATCCCGGTCGATCCGGACCTCAACAAATACGATCTGGAACACGCCTGCACCGCTCACCCGATCATGTCGAAGGAGACCTGGGAAGAGGTCTATCGCAGCGCCTGGACCCGCTATTACTCGGACGAGCATGTCGAGACCATCATGCGCCGCGCCGCCGCGACGGGCCTGAACAAGACCAAGGTGCTGGACGGCGTCACGCTGTTCTCCGGCGCCTCGCGGATCGAGGGCGTGCATCCGCTGCAATTCGGTTTCGTCCGCCGCAAGATCAGGACCCAGCGCCGCTACGGCATGAAGATCGTCAATCCGCTGATCTTCTATCCGTGGCGCGCCTATGACTTCACGCGGACGGCGGTGCGGTGGCTGAAACTCGTGCGCAAGTATCGCAAGATTGTGAAACGCGTTTATGCCGATCCGGATGCGGCGAACTACACCGACCACGCGCTGGAGCCACCCGGCGGGCACAATGCGCCAATGTCGGATTTTGTGAAAACCTATGCGGACAAGATTCCGCAGACGCACGGCGCCCCCGTGCGCGAAGCGGCGGCAATCTGAGCGGCCTGCGGTTGCGGCACGGATGCAACGCAGGCTAATGCTTGGTGCATGACCGAACGCCCCGCCCCCACCGGCCCGCTCGCGGGCATCCGCATCCTCGACCTGACCAGCGTCATTCTCGGACCTTATGCGACGCAGATCCTCGCCGATTTCGGCGCCGACGTGATCAAGGTCGAGTCGCCCGCAGGCGATATCATGCGCCATGTCGGCCCGATGCGGAACAAGGCCATGGGCCACATCTATCTCAACCTCAACCGCAACAAGCGCTCGATCGCGCTCGACCTGAAGCAGGAGCCCGCGCGCGATGCGCTTCGCAGGCTTGCCTCCACGGCGGACGTGTTCGTGACCAATGTGCGGCCGGCAGCGATGGCGCGGCTGGGGCTTGGCTACGACGACATTCGCGCCGCCAATCCGCGCATCATCTATGCGAGCGCGACCGGATTCGGCGCCGGCGGCCGCTATGCCGGAAAGCCCGCCTATGACGATCTGATCCAGGGGCTGTCGGGGATCGCGGCGATTGCGCCCGACGCCTGGGGCGGCGAGCCGCGCTACATGCCGCTTGCCATCGCCGACCGCACCACCGGCCTCTACCTCGCCAACGCGATCTCGGCCGCGCTGTTTCATCGCGAGCGCTCGGGCGAAGGTCAGGCGATCGAAATCCCGATGTTCGAGGTGTTCGTCGAATATCTGCTCGGCGACCACCTGTCCGGCCTGACCTTCGATCCGCCGGAGGGCCCGCAATATTATCCGCGGCTCGTTTCAAAGCATCGCAAGCCATATGCGACCAAGGACGGTTACGTCTGCGCGCTGGTTTACACCGACACCCACTGGCGCAGTTTCTTTCGCGCGATCGACCGCGAAGACCTGTTGCAGGACCCACGCTTCTCCACCCATGGCGGGCGCGCCGACCATATCGACGAGGTTTATGCCTTTGTCGCCGACACCCTCAAAACGAAGACCACGGCGGAATGGCTGGCGTTGCTCGATGCCGCCGACATCCCGGTGGCACCGTTGCACGACATCGCGAGCCTGCTCGAGGATCCGCATCTGAACGATGCCGGCTTCTTTCGAGTGGTCGACCACCCGACCGAGGGGCGCCTGCGGATGACCGGCGTACCGGGCACGTGGTCCGGTTCGCAACCGGCTGTCCGCAGCCTGCCGCCCAATCTCGGCGAACACACCGCCGATATTTTGCGCGAGGCGGGACTATCGGACGATGAGATCGCCGCGGCAGTACCGGGCAGCAAGGCCAAGCCCGCGGACTGATTTTGCGGTGCGGACGCGGCTTGCGGCGTCACCGCATTCGCGGTCAAATGGCGTCCTGGTACCGGTAGCGGGGGTTTTACGATGTGCGCACGAGCTTCAGTTGGTGCGGTCGCGATGGCGGCTTTGGTCTCGATGTCGTTCGGCGCCTCGGGCGCAGAGATCGAAGGCCCCGCCTCGTTCAGCCCCGGTAAAATTCCGGGGATCAAGCCGTCAGCACCGAATTACACGATCCTGAGCCCGGTCCGCAGCGACGGCTTCCTGCGCATCTACAATGTGCGGTCGACCTATGGCGATTTCAGCGTCACCAGCGACGCGATGATGCAGATGCGCATCCGCGAACTGGCGGCGGTGGCGGAACTCGACAAGCTCACCGAGTCGAATGAGTTCAACAATGCGCTCGGCCAGGCCGGCCTTGCTCCCGTGAAATTCGCCGGCGAATTGCTGGTCAATCCGGTCGAAGCGCTGGGCAACACGCTGGCCGGTATCGGCAACCAGATCGGGCAGATCGGCTCCGGCATTCACAACGCCGGCAAGTCGCAGGACCAGGCCTTCGGCGGGTTCGGAGCCGACCAGAAGCGGCGCGAACTCGCCGCCAAGCTCGGCGTCGATCCCTATACCGATTACGAGCCGTTGCAGGCGCGGCTGCAGAAGCTCTCGCAGGCCGCCGCCGCCGGCGGTCTTGTGGTGTCGGGCGCGATGATGGCGATCCCCGGAGCCGTCGGAATCGTGGTGTCGAACACCGCAACCTCGGGCCGGGTCAAGGATTCGCTGCGCGACCGTACCGCCGCCCAGCTCATGGACATGAACCGCGAGAAGATGGTGGCGATGGGGCTCGACCGCGCCACCGCCGATGCGCTGCTGCAGAACCGCAATTACACGCCGCTCGACATGACCTCGATGGTGTCCTCGCTGGAAGTCGTACCGGTCGCAGGCCGCGACGATTTCCTGCGCCGCGCGGTCGCCGTCAAGCGGCGCGACGCGGCCGTATTCAACCGCCGCTACACCGAGATGGTCGCAGACTATCACCTGAAGAACAAATCGATCGTGAGCTTCGTCTCAGCCGCAGAGTTTCCGTTCAACCAGACCGCCAATGGTACAGTCATCGGCATCTGGCCGGTCGACGCCATCTCCTGGACCAGCGGCACCAGCCGCGCCATGAGCAATGCCGCAAGCGCGATCCGCGCCAATCGGCTCGGCCGCCCCGAATTGCGGATTTCCGGTCAGGCGACGCCGCGCGCGAAAGACGGTTTGCGCGAACTCGGCTTCACGGTGGCGGAGAACATGCGGCGCTGACGGTCCGAGTCGCCCTGCCGAGTCAAGCGATCCAGCACAGATAAATGACTCGCCCTGCAGGGGCAGAATCGCGATTCATGGCGGCAATCGAAATGCCTCGCCAGGATTGGACATGCTGCCTCTGTCCCGACCGCTGTTCGACCAGAACGCCGCGCGCCTGATGACGCTGTGCGTGGCAGCGGCGCTGGTTAGTTGCACCCTGGTCGTGGTGACGATGCTGGCGGTCTAGAGCG
>JAEZBA010000682.1 GCA_023430245.1 Pseudomonadota bacterium | reverse complement strand
CACCGACGAGAGCCATCGCCGCACCCAGAATGCGCTCGACGAACTCTGGCCGTTCACCGGCGAATTGTTCGAGGCTGACCAGATCGAGCGCGCGCTGATCGAGAGCGGCATTGCCGTCGATCCGGAGAGCGTCCGCGCACGCTGGTCGAGCACGCTGGATCATGTGTTCGAGGAAGCCGCGCTCACCCGGCCACGCGACGGTTACATGCAGAGCGGCGGCCGCAGCGGACGGCACTCCGAGCATCTCGGCTTTATACTGACCGAGTTGCAGTTTCTGCAGCGCACTTATCCGGGGGCGAAGTGGTGATCGCGACAGCCACCGCTACCGCGATCGACCCGCACGAGCAGGTGGCCCGCGCCTGGAAGGCCGCGGAAGCCGTGGTCGACCCGGAAATCCCGGTGCTGACCATTGCCGATCTTGGGGTGCTGCGCGATATCACCATCGTCGACGGCTTCATCGAGGCGACCATCACGCCGACTTATTCAGGCTGTCCGGCGATGAACCTGATCGCACTCAATCTCGAACTGGCGCTGGAGGAAGCCGGCTTCCACATGCCGCGGATCAGGACCGTGCTGTCGCCGGCCTGGACCACGGACTGGATGACCGAGGCCGGCAAGGCCAAGCTGCGCGAATACGGAATCGCACCGCCCGCCGGAAAGGCCTCGCGGCGCGCGCTGTTCGGCGAGGAAGAAGTGTCCTGTCCGCATTGCGGCTCATCGAATACCGAGCGCCTGTCGGAATTCGGCTCCACGTCCTGCAAGGCATTGTGGCGCTGCAAGGCCTGCGCCGAACCTTTCGATTATTTCAAGTGCATATGAGGCTGCCATGGCCGTCGCGTTCCATACACTGAAAGTCGCGGATGTGCGTCGCGAGACGCCGGACGCGGTGTCGATCGCATTCGCCGTGCCGCCCGAGCTCGCGGAGGAGTATCGCTTTCATCCCGGTCAGCACCTGACACTCCGGCGCGAGTGTGACGGGCAGGATATCCGGCGCTCCTAATCGATCTGCACGGGACTCGACGACCGCGAATTGCGCGTCGCGGTAAAGAAGATCGACGGCGGCGTGTTCTCGACACTCTGCAACGAGATTATTCGGCCGGGCGATACGATCGAAGTGATGACGCCGCAGGGCCGCTTCGGCATCATGCCCGCGCCCGGCGCTGCAAAGACCTATCTCGCGATCGCCGCCGGCTCCGGGATCACGCCGGTGCTATCGCTCATGCGCAGCGTCCTCTCCCGCGAGCCGGGCAGTCGCTTCATGCTGATCTATGGCAATCGCACCGCGAAGGATATCATCTTCAAGGAGGCGCTTGAGGACCTGAAGGACCGTTTTCTCGGACGTCTTGTCGTGCATCATGTGCTGTCGCGCGAACAGCAGGATATCGAACTGTTCAACGGCCGCATCAACTCCGGCAAGATCGAAGCCCTGCTGAAATCCTTCGCGGCGGCGGAGCGGATCGATCACGCGTTCCTGTGCGGACCGGGCGCGATGATCGAGGAGGCGAGGGCGACGCTTGTCCGGCTCGGCACTCCGTCCGGCAACGTCCATATCGAATATTTCTCGACTGACGGAATTCCAGTAGCGCCGCGGCGTACCGCTTCGACTGTTGGTGCGGCCGCGCAGCCGGTCGCGCATGCGCATGTAACGCTGCATGGTTCGGCCTATAATATTCCGATGCTCGACGGCGAAACCGTGATCGATGCCGGCGAGCGGATGGGACTCGAGATGCCGTATTCCTGCCGCGGCGGCATGTGCTGCACCTGCCGGGCGAAACTCGTCTCCGGCGAGGTCGACATGGCGGTGATTTATTCGCTGGAGCCGTGGGAGAAGGAGGCGGGCTACGTGCTCACCTGCCAGGCACGCCCGCTGACGAAAGAGATCGTCATCGATTACGACGAAGTCTAAGCCCGCCGTTCGACCCTGGTTGAACGCTGAGGCAGTGCCAGCGCCTGCGCGCCCTCGATCAGCAATGTGGTTGCAAGATCGGCGTAGTCCTCGCGGCTCATCGTGCCGCCCTCGCGAAACCACATGTAGTGCCAGTTCAGCATCCCGAACAGCGACATGGTCACGGGTTTCAGCAATGTCTTGCTGCGCCCGATCGCCGGCAGCACACCGGCAATCGCGGCGGCAAAGACCGCGACCAGATCGCGTTCCATGCCGATCAGCGCCTTTTGCCGTTCCGGCGGCAACTTCGCCATCTCGTTGATCTGGATCTTGTGCTGCTGATCGGCGTCGCGATAGGCGTCGAGCAGCGCGCCGACAAGTGCGCGTAACCGCTCGCGCGGCGGCAGCGATGTGCTCACTGCATTGACCGCGTCGAGCAATTCCTGCAGGTGGACGCTGAGGATGTCGAAGAGCAGCGTCTCCTTGCTCGCGTAATAATGATAGAGCAGCGCTTTCGATACCCCGCACGCCGCCGCCACTTCCGCCATCGCGGTGCGGTCATAGCCGTTCTGCGCGAACAGCTTGGCCGAACGATCGAGGATCGCGCGGCGCTTGATATCGTGATCGGCGGAGCGCGGGCGCGCCATTTACGCAGCCTCGCCACTTCTTTTCCCTCCCCCCGCGAAGCGGTGGGGAGGGT
>JAEZBA010000680.1 GCA_023430245.1 Pseudomonadota bacterium | reverse complement strand
CCTTCCGGCGATAGGGATCGGCCGCCGCATTGTGCGAGGTCGAATCGGCATTTGCGATGTTTTCCGCCAGCCCCCGCCTGCGGCCGGCGTGCGCGCGCAGTCCGGAGGCGGCGATTGCGATCGATTTGATGAAGTCCAAGATCCTCTCCCTTATCGCTTGCCGATGGCTGTCTTCACGAGACCGAGGCTCTTGCTGTAGAGGGTCGTGGCCGCCTGGTAGTCCATCTGGTTCTTGGCGACCCGGAGCATTTCGTCTTCGAGGCTTACGGCGTTACCGCTGGGCCTCGTTTCCGACCCGCCCCTCGTGCTTTGGAAGATTCCGGTTCCCGCGCTCATGGCGCTGGCGAGATGGGCCGAACTCGTCCGCTGCAGAGCGACCGGCTGTGCGATCGACGTAGTCCGGTCGAAGGTCGGCGGTGTCAGATCGCGCGGCTGGAAATGGGGCGTATCGGCATTCGCAATATTTTCCGCGAGCAGGCGCTGACGTTCCTGATGCCACTGCATTTTGGTGCGGAGCATGTCGAGGATCGGCAATCTTGAGATGGGCATTGCGGCTTCTTCGAGCATGAAAAGACCGGCAATCTTTGCCGGGTATATGGTTAATGTCTGGTTAATGCGGCCGCGGCCATGCTTTGGCCTCGGATCCTCGATTTACCAATTTGCGAAGTCTTGCAACGAAATCGCCCCAGAATCGCTATAAGGAGCGACCGGGCGCGTTAAGACTTTGTTAGTGCTTGGGGCGGCAAAGATTGCCGAGACCTTAACCGAACGGGTGAATCGTGATCCTTCACCCGCGCAGCAGGGAGGCCGGTAGGTCCGATGGATAGCCTTTTTGGCGAAGGAACATCGCTTCCCGTCCGTTTTTTCATTGCATTCGTGGTGGTCTTCGCGCTGATCGGCGTGACCGCCTGGCTGATCCGCAGGTTCGGGACCGGGGCGCTCGGCGGGACCGGTGCGCGCGGGCGCGCGCCGCGGCTGGCAGTCATCGAAGCCGGCGCCGTCGATGGCCGACGAAAGCTTGTTCTGATCAGAAGAGACAATACCGAGCACCTGATCATGATCGGGGGCCCAACTGACATCGTCGTAGAAGCCAACATCGTCAGGGGTCAGAGCACCCGCGAAGCCGCAACATCGCGCGTTTCCTCGGCCCCCGAGAACCTTGCGCGCCCGGCGCCGGCGGAAGAGACGGCCTGGCCGTTGCAGCCGGAGGTCACGCCCCGCCCGGCCCGCGCATCGCGGCCCGCATCGCTCGATGATGCATCGCATTGGGCGCTGCCGCCGGAACCGACAGTACCGGCTCCAGCGATTCCCGCACCGGCACCAGCAGCGGCAGCGCCGAAGCGCTCGCGCTCCGCCGACACCCTCGCCGGTCTGGCCGCCGAATTGTCGGTCCGCCCGGCCGAACCGGCCGCTCCCGCCCCGGCGCCACGGCCGGCCGCCCCGACGATCGAGACCGCACGTCCGAAGCCCGCTCCGGCACCGGTCAGTGCCGAGGCCGATCAGAATCTCGCCGACATGGCATCGCGGCTCGAGGCCGCCCTGCGCCGGCCAACACCCGCACCGGCACCGGCTGCTCCGGCCGCGCGCGCGGCGCCCGCGGTCAAGCCAACCGCAGAAGCACCACGCGCCGCGCCTCCGGTTGCGCCGCAGGTCGCGCCGCCGATTGCACCACCGGCCGCACCGGTCGCCCAGCAAGCCGTGCCGGCCGCAGCTCCGGCTACCGCCCCGATTGTCTCGATCGAGCCGGAAGCTAGCGCCGCCGACGCCAAGCCCGCGAAGACCGACGACGTCTTCGGCAGCATCGAGGAAGAAATGGCGAGCCTTCTCGGCCGTCCGTCGGGGAAACCTTCCTGACGAGACCAAACGCGGCTTGCGTCCGTCTGTTGACGGGAGCCGCGGTCCTCGTAACCCTCCTTAGCCTCGCAAGCCCTGCTTTCTCGCAGGATGTCAGCATCAATTTCGGAGAGGGCGCCGGTCTGACCGAGCGCGTGATCCAGCTCATCGCGCTGATCACGGTGCTGTCGCTCGCGCCGTCGATCCTTGTGATGATGACCTCATTCACGCGGATCGTGGTGGTGCTGTCACTGCTGCGCACCGCGCTCGGGACCGGCACAGCGCCTCCCAATGCCGTGATCGTGGCGCTGGCCCTGTTCCTCACGGCGTTCGTGATGGGGCCGGCGTTCCAGAATGCCTATGACGCCGGCATCCGTCCGCTGCTGAACAACGAGATCACCACCGAGCAGGCGTTCGAACGCTCGACCGGGCCGTTCAAGACCTTCATGCTGAAAAATGTGCGCGAGAAGGATCTCGCGCTGTTCATCGACATGTCCCGCGAAGCCAAGCCGGCGACGCCAGAGGATGTGTCGCTGCGCATCCTGATTCCGGCCTTCATGATTTCGGAGCTCAAACGCGCCTTCGAGATCGGCTTCCTGCTGTTCCTGCCATTCCTTATCATCGACTTGGTGGTGGCGTCGGTCTTGATGTCGATGGGCATGATGATGCTGCCGCCGGTGGTAGTGTCACTCCCCTTCAAGCTGATCTTTTTCGTGCTGGTCGACGGCTGGACTCTGGTCGCGGGCAGTCTGATACAGAGTTACGGGACTTAAGCGCTGCCTTCTCCTCCCGCTTGATGGCCTGCTCTCTTAGGGCAACCATTCGCGAACCGGCTCGCGCTCCTGTTTGCCTCGATGCAGCTTTGCACCAGCGCAATCCTCGCCGTGACCGTTCACGCCGCAAACAGCCATCCTCACCGGGCAGTCGGGGCGCTACGCTGGCGCGCCTGGAACCGCATTGACGCTCCGCCGTTACCGCCAGTCGCATTTCCTGGAAATACTGTAAGGTTGGCGGTCCGGGGGACAGGATGGTCCAACGCATTCTGGAGATCTGCAGTTCCGATGCCACCCTGTTCTGGGTGGTGGTCGTGAGCGACCTCGCGATCGCGGCGGCGTATTTTGCGATTCCGGTGACGATGGCGGTGGTCCTGCGCCACCGCCGCGCCGACATCCCCTATCCGTGGCTCTGGCTGCTATTTGTCGGCTTCATCGTGGCCTGCGGCCTGACCCATCTCGTGCATGCGTGGTCGGCCTTTGCCGGCGCGGAGCTGCTGCGGGTGCACGCTTTGGTCACCGCATTCACTGCATTGGTGTCGGTGATAACCGCGCTGGCCTTCGCGTATATCATTCCGCAGATCAAGGACCTGCCCTCGCCGCTGCAGCAACGGGCCGCGCTTGAGCGCCTCGTGACCGAACGGACGCAGCAGAAGGACGCACTGATCCGCGAAATCAATCATCGCATCGGCAACCAGCTCCAGATCATCAGCTCACTCGTCCATGTCGAGCAGCGGCGGTCCGACAATCCCGATTGCCTGGCCGCGCTCGAACGCATCAAGGACGTGCTGAGGCAGATGGCGGACGAGCATGCCAGAATGTCGATGCGCGACTATCTCGACGAGGCGGAACGCCGCAGCATCGTCAGCGGCAAATCCGGGGAAGATGGCAGTGTCGTCGTCGGTTCCAGGACGTCATAACCGGCGACCTATCCGTTTTCTCATCACCAACGATAGCTCATCGTTGCCAGGACTGTTCGTCCCGGTCCCAGGCTGCAATACGCATATTGATAGCAGTAGGTGACGTAATATTTGTCGAACAAGTTAGTTGCGTTGATGCGCAGCGACAGACCCTTAAGCGACTGCGCCAGCACGCTGAAATCGTATTGCAGCATCGCATCGTATAGAACGACCGACGGGATCAGCAACGGCTCGCGCGTCTCGACCTCGGAGTAATTCTCCCCGACATACCGCACGCCACCGCCGATCTTCATTCCCGGCAGCACCACATAATCCATCCAGCCCGATGCCTGGTTTTGTGGAGTCATCGGCAGCGGCCTGCCTATCTCGTAGGGATTGGTGCTCCGGGTGATATCCGAATCGAGATAGGAATAGGACGCGGTGAGATCGAAGCGGTCGGTGACGCTGACCTTTGCTTCGAGTTCGAGGCCCTTTACCCTCGCCTCGCCGGCCTGCGTCGCGATGAAGGTAACGGGGTTTGCAGTCACGATGTTTTCGCGCTTCAGGTCAAAGATCGCCGCAGTGAACAGCGACTTGGTGCCGACCGGCTGATACTTGATTCCAGCCTCATACTGGATACCGGTCGTCGGCTTGAAGGGGTCGCCGAAAGCGTCGACACCGATCTCCTGCTCGAATGATGTTGCCGCCGCAACATAGGGGGTCACGCCGTTGTCGAAGTTGTAGCTCAGGCCCGCGCGCCATGTCGTCGCCTGGTTCTTCTCCGAAACAAAGCTGTTGAGCAGCCGGTCCTCCGTCGACACCTCCGACCAGTCATGCCGGCCGCCCAGCGTCAAAATCCAGCGATCGAACTTGATCTGGTCCTGCGCGTAGATCCCGGTCTGCTTCTGGGTATCGAAGTTGTTGTTGCGTGGCGTCAGCGCCGCCGGTGGCAGCGAGCCATACGAGGGTTTGAAGACGTTGATCGGCGTGATCGGCCCGCCCCACATCGTCGGAAACGCCACCCGAAAATCCCAGTTGCCCTTGGTGTTGACGTAGTCAAGCCCGAACAGCAGCTTGTGCTGGAGCGGGCCGGTCGCGAAGTCAGCCTGCAATTGGTTGTCGACATTGAAGGTGCTGGCATCCGTCGACTGCGAATAGGCGCCGCGCTCCAGTGAGATGAGATTGGGCTGCAGCCCCTCGCTGCGATGCGCCTGCCACGTCGCGTCGACGGACATCTGCCGGAGGTTTTGGCGGAACTGCCATACCTCGTTGAAGCGATGATCGAACTGATAACCGACCGACCATTGCTCGCGGCTGAAGTTATCCCAGCCCGGCTCGCCGATAAAGCGGTTGCGCGGGATCTGGCCATTCGGATTGTAGTAGAGAGTGCCTTGGGCCGGTAAAAACGTCTGCGGGTATCCACCCTGGTCCTTACCCCATTGCCCGAGCAATGTGAGCGACGTGTCAAGATTCCGGATCGTGACAGACGGAGCAAAGAACTGGCGCCTGTCCTTCGCATAGTCGACCATAGTGTCGGCATCGCGAACCAGGCCAACAAAGCGGTAGAGGACGGACTTGTCGGCGGTGGCCGGTCCGCCGAAATCGAACGCACCCTGCATGCGGTCATAGCTGCCGGTCTGCAGTTCGATCTCGCCGAATGCGACATCCTTCGGCTTCTTGCTGATCATATTGATGAGGCCACCGGGGGAGTTCTGACCGTACAATACCGACGAGGGCCCACGCAGCACCTCGATACGCTCCAACCCCCAGGTCTCGATTCGCGGCGTGCCGTAGAACCGATTCAGCGGCAGTAACAGACCGTCGAGATACGAATACGGCCGGAAGCCGCGAATGCGGGTCTCGTCGTAATGCGCGCTCTCTCCATTGATCTCGGAGAATACACCCGGCGTGTAGCGCAGCGCCTGACTGACATTCTGCGCGCCCTGCGCCTCGATCTGATCCTGTGTCACAACCGATATCGACTGCGGAATTTCCCGGATCGGCGTGTCGGTCTTGGTTCCGCTCACCGATTGGGTGGCGACGAATCCCTGCACCGGTCCGCCTCCGCGCTCGGCCGCCTCCACCGGGAGGGACGGCTGGGCCTCCGGAGACGATGGCCCGGGTGCGGCATCACGCGAGCGCGACGCCCCAGCGCGCTGAGGAGCCGAACGAACCGTGATATCGTCGAGCACGACACCCTGGGCGCTGGCGACATCGGGCAACGCGCTAGGCAACAGCGCGGCAACGATGCTGCATGCGGTCAGCGCGCGCAGTTTGCGGCCGGACACACAATGATGTTGCAACTTCAGAACTCTCACGCACATATTCCGATGCCCCTTAACGTCCTGCCTCAATATGCAAGTCCGCGGCGGCGTTTGAAGCGCCGTTGCCTTTTCGTGAGAGCCGAAAACCTTTGCGGGAATGACGCCCACCCGGCAGAACGAAATCGTTCTAATTCCAGCGCGTTCGCCGCAAAGCCGAGGGCACATAGCCGAAGTGACGGCGAAAGGCGGTGGTGAAATTCGCAGGCGATTCGTAGCCTACCTGATAGGCGATTTCCGAGACCGACAAGCGCCGGCTGGCGAGCGCCTCATGCGCATATTCGAACCGTCTGCGCTTCAGGAATTCGAACACCGTCGTACCATAGGCCGCCCGGAATTTGGTGTTCAGCGAACGCGCGCCCAGGCCCGCAGTCCTGGCAAGGTCAGACAAGGTCCATTCGCGCGCCAGATCAGATTCGATGAGATCGCGGACACGGCCGACCGCAATCCGGTCGCGGTCGCGCAATTCCGCCTCGTCGCAATCCATTCCAAGCATCGCAAATGTTCGCGCGACCATCTCGGTGGCGTGTGCATCAATCAGAAGCCGGTCGATCGCTGAATCCTGCGCCGGAGCAAGCATATCCTCGGCAAGGCTTCTCATTCTAGCGGACAGTGGCAGCGCCTTTACCGCCAGCGGCGAACCTGTGTCAGAGAACAGGCCTTCAAAATGATCTCCCAGCCCCAAGCTGACCAGCGAATCCGCCGGAACCGCTATGCCGACGCTTCTAAGGCGGTCACAACAGGGCGTGGTACCGATCCACAGGGTTGGCTCCCGTATCGCAATCGCAAGCACCATATTGCTGCCATGAGGTACGTCCGGCAGGTTGGTCTCAGGCTCGCCATGTTTCCAATCGGCGGACAGCGTCACGCTCAGAAACAGGCTCGGTCGCGTCATGCAATATGATCGAAGCGGGGCTGTGATCGCCTGATCGCACGCCTGTATCACGCAGCCCAGTGACGAACACCAACGCAGCAGCTTCGCAAAGCGGGGTAACTGGGATGCCCCGTCCGCGCAGGCGTCGATCCTGATTTCGTCGAAGAGCAGCCGGTACAGCTCCTCGTCGTTCATACCCGCACAAGCTCCATCCCGTCGTGCCGCCACGCCTTCACCACTCCGCGACACCACAAATCGCTAACGATCACGTCTTGACG
>JAEZBA010000673.1 GCA_023430245.1 Pseudomonadota bacterium | reverse complement strand
ACACTGGGTCGACCTCGGATCGGGCGGGGGCTTCCCGGGCCTGGTGATCGCCTGCGCGCTTGCGGACACGACCGGGAGTGTGGTCCATCTGGTCGAAAGCAATCTGAAGAAAGCGGCGTTCCTGCGCGAGGCAGTCCGGCTCACCGGAGCGCCGGCCAAAGTGCATGCCGCCCGGATCGAGGACGTTGTGGATGGTTTCGCCGAACCGGTGGAGATCGTGACCGCCCGGGCGCTCGCGCCACTCGATAATCTGATCGAAAGCGCCTATCCCTTGTTGAAAAGGGGCGCCGAGGCGCTGTTCCTCAAGGGACGAGATATAGAGGTTGAATTGACCGCGGCATCTAAATGTTGGAGCATCGACGCTGAGTTGATCCCCAGCGCAACCGATTCCTTTGGGCGCATTGTCCGGGTCCGCTCGGCTGAACGCCTTCGTCCAGACCGGGAATAGATACGATTATATTCCTACCGTGAGGCCACGATGACCGACGCACCCACCATCGCTCCGACCGATCCGGCTGGAGCCCCCGACCTCTCCCCGGACGCGCCGAAAGCGATGCGCGTACTGGCGGTCGCCAATCAGAAGGGCGGGGTCGGAAAGACTACGACCGCGATCAATCTCGGTACCGCGCTCGCCGCGATCGGGGAGCGCGTCCTGATCATCGACCTCGATCCGCAGGGCAACGCCTCGACCGGGCTGGGCATTGATCGCAAGAGCCGCAGCCGCTCGACCTATGACGTGCTGACCGGCGAGGCGAGCTTGCGCGACTCGATCCTCACCACCTCGGTCCCGCGTCTGCATATCGCGGCATCGACCCTCGACCTCGCTGGCCTCGAGCTGGAAATCTCCAGCGCACGCGATCGCGCGGTGCGACTGCGCAACGCACTCGGCAAACTGAACGACGGCGCCGCCGAGGGCACCGACTACACTTACGTGCTGGTCGATTGTCCGCCATCGCTGAACCTGCTCACCGTCAATGCGATGGCGGCATCGGATGCGGTGCTGGTGCCGCTGCAATGCGAGTTCTTCGCACTCGAAGGTTTGTCGCAACTGCTCAAGACCGTCGATCAGGTCAAGGAGTTGCTGAACCCGCGGTTGACCATCCATGGCATCGTGTTGACCATGTTCGATGCGCGCAACAACCTGTCGAGCCAGGTGGTCGCCGACGTGCGTGAGTTCATGGGCGCGAAGGTCTACGACACCGTCATCCCGCGCAACGTGCGTATTTCGGAAGCGCCCTCCTACGGCAAGCCGGTGCTGGTCTACGATCTGAAATGCGCAGGTAGCGATGCCTATCTGCGGCTTGCGACGGAAGTGATCCAGCGCGAGCGCGAGCAGGGCACGCATTGACCGGCGCGCGGACAGCATCGACATGAAATCGGAGGCAAGGGTGGCGCGGACATCAGGAGCGGCCGACATGGCAGAGGATTCGCGATCACGGTTGGGACGCGGCCTTGCCGCGCTGATGGGCGATGTCGGCGCCGAATCGGCAGTGACGGACCGCGCGCAGAAGCTGCCGCCGCGGAAAGTCCCGATCGAACATCTGACGCCGAACCCGCGCAATCCGCGCCGCATCTTCGCCGATACCGAGCTCGACGAACTGTCACAGTCGATTCGCGAGCGCGGCATCATCCAGCCGATCGTGGTGCGATCGACGCCCGGTGGCGGCAAGAATTTCGAGATCATCGCCGGCGAGCGGCGCTGGCGCGCGTCGCAGCGCGCGGGCCTGCACGAAGTGCCGATCGTCGTGCTCGAAGTCACCGATGCCGAGGCGCTCGAACTCGCCATCATCGAGAACATCCAGCGCGCCGACCTCAACCCGCTGGAAGAGGCGGCCGGTTATCAGGCGCTCGCTTCGCAATACAGCCACAGCCAGGACGATATCGCGCATATCGTCGGCAAGAGCCGCAGCCATGTCGCCAACACGCTGCGGCTGCTGCGGCTGCCGGATTCGGTGAAGGCCTATATCAATCAGGGCAAGCTCACGGCGGGACACGCCCGTGCGCTGATCAACCAGACCGACCCGGAAGGGGTGGCGCGCGACATCGTCGAAAAGGGACTGAATGTCCGCGAGGCCGAGAAGCTCCGCCAGGACAACGCCAAGGCGGCCGGAAAGAAGCCGAAGAAATCCACTGCCAAGGCGATGAAGGATGCCAACATTGCCGCGCTCGAACGGCAGTTGTCGGATGCGCGCGGCCTGGTGGTCGAGATCAACGACCGCGGCCGTGCCGGCGGCACGCTCGGCATCCGCTATCGCACCCTCGATCAGCTCGACGAGGTCGTTCGAAGGTTGCAGCGTTCCTGATTGATTCGTCTCTCGGTTGCGAGACGAGCTATCTCGCTGCCCTTCAGAGGGAAGAATTTATTCGTAAGATCAATGATTTGTAATCAGGGGGAACTTTTAGTTTCATTTTGCCCAGAGTTCCCTATCGTAGGTAGTATCAAATTTTGCGGATCTGGGTCTGCCATGTCGATCGCCCGGACGTCTCTGATTTCAGAACTTGAAATTGCAGTCCAGAGTGGCTCCAAGGCGGAGCGCGTCGACACGCTGCGCCGGATCACCGATCTGTTCCTATCCACTCAGGACAGGCTGAGCGCCGAGCAGATCGATGTCTTCGACGAAGTGATCGGCCATCTCGCCAGGCGCATCGAAATCCGGGCGCTCGCCGAACTCAGCGAGCGGCTTGCTCCGATCGACAATGCGCCGCCCGGTGTGATCCGAGATCTTGCACGCGAGGATGAAATCGCCGTCGCCGGTCCGGTTCTGACAAATTCGACCCGGCTCTCGAATCCGGATCTCGTGGAGATCGCAAGCACCAAGGGACAGCCGCACCTCCTCGCAATCTCCGGCAGGCGCGCGCTCGCGGAACCCGTCACCGATATCCTGATCGAGCGCGGCGATCTGCAGGTCCATCGCAAACTCGCGTCCAGAAGCGATGCGCGCTTCTCCGAGCACGGCCTGTCGCAGCTCGTGAAACATGCGGAGGACGACGATTCGCTGACGGAGACGCTGGGGCTGCGACTCGACCTGCCGCTACATCTGCTGCGGCAATTGCTTGAGAAAGCCCGCGAGATCGTTCGCGAAAAGCTGTTGAGGGTGGCGTCGCCGCTGCATCGCGATGAAATCAGGAAAGTGCTGTCCAGCATCGACACCGAGGTGCTGGACGGATTGCCGCCAGCGCCCGATTTCGATGTTGCGCGCCGCGTCGTCCACAAGATGCATGTCGATGGCGAGCTCGACGAGCTCGCGTTCCTGCAATTCGTGAAAGGCTCGCGTTACGCGGAGTCGATCATGGCGCTGTCGCAGATGTGTTCCGCGCCGCACGATATTATCGACCGGATCGTGCAGAGCGATCGCAGGGAGGCACTGATCATTCCCTGCCGCGCAGCCGGCTTGAGCTGGATTGCGGTGCGGGCATTCCTGCAGAGTAGGGCGCCGGCTGGCGTGTCGCCTGCGGAACTCGAATCGCTAAAGTCCGACTATGCGAAGCTGACGCCGGCTACGGCACAACGCGTGCTGCGGTTCTGGAGCGTGCAGAAAGCGGCGGGGAAAGACTTCTCCAGCTGACAATGTAGCGCACGTGAAAGGGTGAGGCTCTGGGCCATTCATGACCGGCTACCGGAAAAGGGCGCTGCGACGAAAGCTGAAAATTCCTGTCGTGGTGCGACAGGAAAACGGCGAGCGGATCGTGAGCACGCACACACTCGACTTCTCGACCGGAGGAGCCAAGATCAAGCTCGATCTGTCCGTCGACCTGCCTGAGCGATTCCTGATCATCCTGTCCGAAGGCGGTGAAGTTCAGCGGCTTTGCAGCCTGATCTGGCGTTCGGCCGGCGAAGTTGGTGTGCGCTTCGTCCAGCCGGAAACACGCGGGGCGGCCACCGCACCGGGCAGATCATAGGCCGTAGCGGATGACGGTAGCGTCAGGCCTTTTTCCTGGCCGCAGTCGCAAGCGTCATCAGGGTGCGATGCGCGATAGTCTCCGCGAGATTCGATTGCGTTCGTGTCTGCAGCAATGCGTCGGCGAGCGCGCTCATCGCATCCAGAAGCTTCGCTCCGGTCCACACCCGCAATGCAGCCTCGATCGCGGCTTTTCGCTTGAAATGGATCGGCGGCCGCGCGCCTTCCACCGCGCCGGCGATCGACTGACCGTCGTCGACCGCAGCCCGCATACGGTGCAGATTCGACAGATGGCGCAACGCTGCCGAGACCATGGCGCCGGGCGCGGTGCCCTCGCCACGCGCCTTGGCGAAATGCGTTTCGACTCCGGCCGGATTGCCGGCGAAAGCCGCATCGATGACGTTGTCCAGCGCGACGGCGGAGGCGTCTGCCACCACCTCCATCACGTCCTCGATGGCAATGCGATCCTTGCCATGCACATAGAGCGCAAGCTTGCGCAGTTCGTTGCGCGTCGCCTGTCGGTCGCCGCCGAGAAATGGCAGCAGCGCCGCGCGCGCATCCGGTGAGATGGTGAGCCCGGCGGTCTTGAGTTCGTCGTCGACGACCCTGGCGATGTCCTGCGCCTCGTCGGGGTAGCAGGCAATGGCGGCAGCGTTCCTTGCCTTTTCGCAGAGCGAGCGCAACGGCGAGGTCTTGCGCAACTCGCCGGCCTCGATGATGACGCGACAATCCGGCGAGGGCGCGTTGAGCACGGCTTCGACGGCCGAAGCAATGTTGCGGCTGCCGGCCTTGACCCACAGCGCACGCCGTCCCCCGAACATCGGGATGGTGTTGGCTTCCTCGACCAGCCGATAGGGATTGCCGGACAACTCGTCGCCGTCGATGCGGATCAGCGAGAACATGTCGTCGACATTGTCCACCGACACGCGGGCCAGGGCCTCGGCGCGTTCGCGGACGAGACCGGCATCCGGTCCGTAGATCAGGACGATCGGCCGGGCCGGATCGGGGCGGGCGATGAAGGAATTCGCTTCGCTGGTTTTCAGGGCAACCATTGAGAATCGTCCCCAGCGCAGGCGGGACCCATAGTCACCGCTATGGAAATTGGATCTCCGCCTTTGCAGCGTCGACCGGAAGATTGCCCGGCGATCGCGGTCGGCTATCCGCCGGTGACGAAATAGGAGGCCAGCCGCGACTTGATCTGTTCGGCGAGGATTGTCGAGGCCCGGTTCTGGGCGTCGCGTTCGCCGCGCGCGCGGGCGAAGCGCTGCTGCTGGCCGGGGATGTCATAGGACGCGCGCGAGAATGCCCGGCCGGTCAGGACCACCTTCTTGGTGGCAATCTCCGTCAGGCTATAGGTCGCGTCGATGCCGTAGATTTCCTGGTCGGCACGTGCGGTCGTGATGTCCACGATCACGTTTTGCCGGTTGCCCTTCAGGTTGATCTTGAGCGAGTAGGTGGGCGGGAGCTGACCGGACCCGCCGGTCAGACCGAAGATCAGGTCATTGCGCACTTCGACCCCAAGCCGTGCCTCGGGGGTGCCGTTCGGCGCCTCGATCTCCTCGACCTGTACGCTTGCCAGCGCGGTCCGGATCGGCGGCGGGCCGCCGGCATCGAGGGAGCCGTTGCCGTAAAGCGGCTGGAAGCAGCCGGCCGTGAGCGCGGCGGCCCCGAAGGCCAGCCCCAGCGCCAGCAAACGCCCGATCCCCTTGCGGGCCTGCTTCGAGGCCTCCCTGGGCGCTTGTCCGCTATGTCCCCTAGGCGACGACATTCACAATCCTCTGCGGGACAACAATGACCTTTTTGGGGGCCTTGCCGTCCAGCGCCTTTATTACCGCATCCAGCGTTAATACGGCAGCCTCGATATCAGAATTTCCTGCGTCCCGTGGCACGGTTACATCAGCCCGCTTCTTGCCGTTGATCTGGACCGGGAGGGTGATGGTGTTTTCCACCAGCAAATCCGGCTCCACCTCCGGCCAGGACTGCACCGAAACCAGGGTCTTGTGGCCCATCGCCGCCCAGCATTCCTCGGCCAGATGCGGCATCATCGGCGCGAACAGCTGGACCAGGATGCCGGCGGCCTCTCGGATCGCCCAGGCGAAATCCGGGGTCAGGTCGGCCGGGGAGGTGACATCGCCGATGGCGGCCGAAAGCGCGTTCGAAAACTCGTAGATATGGGCGACGCAGCGGTTGAACCGCAGCTTCTCGATATCGTCCGAGACCTTGGCGAGGGCGCCATGGGCGGCCTTGCGAACTGCCATCGCGCGGTCACCGAATACCGCAGGCCGCTCCGCCGGAGCCTTCGCCGCAATCTCCGCGGCCTCGCCGATCAGCCGCCATAGCCGCTGCACGAAGCGCCATGAGCCCTGGACGCCTTCTTCGGTCCAGATCACGTCACGTTCGGGCGGCGAATCCGACAACACGAACCAGCGCGCGGTGTCAGCGCCGTATGCGCTGATGATGTCGTCGGGGTCGACCGTGTTCTTCTTCGACTTCGACATCTTTTCGATCGAGCCGATCTCGATC
>JAEZBA010000611.1 GCA_023430245.1 Pseudomonadota bacterium | reverse complement strand
CTATTTCTCGGGCTTCCAAGACGGGTTGCCGCCGCCGGGCCTGTATCATCGGGTGCTGCGCGAAGTGGAATATCCGCTTCTGACGGCGGCTTTGACCGCCACGCGGGGTAACCAGATCCGGGCGGCCGATCTTCTCGGGGTGAATCGCAATACCCTGCGAAAGAAGATCAGGGACCTGGATATTCAGGTGATCCGCACGACAAGCTGACCGCGTCGCCGCGGAATTGTCGCAATCTCGCAACAATGTTGTATAAATACACCATTGCGGCCTGAATCCGGCTGTTCAATCAAGCACGATCGCAGGGGGCGATGGCTAGCGCGGACCAATCGTTGCCGCTCGAGAAATCGACCGCCCAAACTCCGCCGCGCCGCCTGCCTTGGCGTGCCATCGGATTCGTGGCCGTCGGCGCGGCCCTGTTGTCGGCGCTTGCGACCTTTCTGGTCCTGTCGGGTCTGACGCCGCTGCCGCCGACCCACAATGTCGTCGTCAGTCTGCTCGGGATCAACGGACTGGCGGCGCTGTTACTGGTCGCCATCATCGCCCGCGAAATCATGCAGATCGTACAGGCGCGCCGCCATGGCCGCGCCGGGTCCAGACTGCATGTCCGCATCGTCGGCTTGTTCGCAATCATCGCCGCGGTCCCCACCATTCTGGTTGCGATTGTCGCCACCGTGACGCTGGATCGCGGTCTCGACCGCTTTTTCTCGGCTCGCACCAAGGCGATCATCGAGAACTCGTTGTCGGTCGCGGAAGCCTATCTTGGCGAACATGCGCAGATGATCCGCGGCGATATTCTCGCCATGGCGCAGGACGTTTCGCGGGCCAAACCGCTGTTCGATTCCGAACGGGAGCGGTTTCAGCAATTTTTCACCGCCCAGGCGACGATCCGCGGGCTTCAGCTCGCCGTCATGCTGAACGCCGATCTGGAGGTCGTGGAGCGAACCACGCTGCGCACGACCCAGGATTTTGCGATCCCGAACAAGGATGTCCTGAAATCCCTTAACGAAACCCAGCCGCAGATCGCGGTCATTCCGGGCGCTAACTACGTCGCCGGCATCATCAAGCTGCGCAATTTCGATGCGACGTATCTCTACGTGGTGCGGTCGCTTGATCCGCGGGTATTGGCGCATCTGCGCGATACCCGGGCAAGCGTTTCAGATTATGCGCTGATGGAATCGCGCAGGACCGGCGTCACCGTGGCCTTCGGGCTCATGTACACGGTGATCGCGCTGATCGTGCTGCTTTCGGCGGTGCTGATCGGCCTGAATTTCGCGAACCGCCTGGTCGCGCCCATTCGCCGCCTGATCGGCGCCGCCAATGTGGTTGCGACCGGCAATCTCCACGTCCAGGTCCCGGTCAACCGGTCGGAGGGCGATCTCGGTCAACTGGGCGAGACCTTCAACCGGATGACGCATGATCTCCGCACACAGCGTGATGACCTGATGAGCGCCCGCGACCTGGTCGACAGCCGGCGCCGGTTCTCGGAAGCGGTCCTTGCGGGCGCCAGCGCCGGCATCATCGGTGTCGACCATGACGGCAAGATCAGCATCCTGAACCGGTCGGCCGAGCAACTCATCGGTTCGCCCAGCGCGGACGTCATGGGCCAGCCGCTACTCGATGTCGTCCCCGAGCTTGCCGAACTTGTCGGCCAGGCGATCGAGGGCGGCCAGCGGCTGGCGCAAGGGCAGGTGACGCTGAGCCGCAAGGGTCGCGAGCGCAACTTGTCAGTGCGGGTGGCAACCGAACAATCCGCCGATGCCGAGCATGGCTATGTGGTCACGCTCGACGATATCACCGACCTGGTGGCGGCACAGCGCACCTCCGCCTGGGCGGATGTCGCAAGGCGCATTGCGCACGAGATCAAGAACCCGCTGACCCCGATCCAGCTTTCGGCCGAACGGCTGCGCCGCAAATACGGCAAGGTGATCGTCGAGGACCGCGCGATCTTCGAACAATGCACAGATACGATCGTGCGCCAGGTCGACGATATCCGCCGCATGGTGGATGAATTCTCCCGCTTCGCGCGCATGCCGAAGCCGGTGATCGAGCAGGAGGACGTCGCCGACACCGTACGCCAGGCGGTCTTCCTGATGCGGGTCGGGCATGCGGATGTCGATATCGACCTCTCGATTTCCGACGATCCGATGATGGCGCACTTCGACCGGCGACTGGTGTCGCAGGCGCTGACCAACATCATCAAAAACGGCACTGAGGCCATTTCCGCTCTGCCCGACGGCTCCGAGAGGGGCCGGATCGAGGTCACTGCCACGCGCAGCGACGGCCAAGTCTTCATCGATGTGATCGACAACGGCATCGGTCTGCCGAAAGAGAACCGCTCGCGCCTGCTTGAGCCGTATGTCACCACCCGCGAGAAGGGCACTGGCTTAGGCCTCGCGATTGTCGGCAAGATTCTGGAAGAGCATGGCGGCGGCATCGAATTGCACGATGCATCTGAAAAGGAAGCGGGACGCAGAGGCGCGTGGATAAGGCTGCGCTTTGCCGTCAATCCGCCGCAACCCAGCATCACCAGTTCTAACACCGACGATAAATCCCGGCTTGCGAGCAGCATAACATCATGACGGCAGAAATTCTCATCGTCGACGACGAACCCGATATCTGTGAACTGGTTGCGGGCATTCTCCAGGACGAAGGCTATGCGACACGCACCGCGCGCGATGCCGACGATGCGCTTGCCGCAATCAAACTGCGCAGGCCCAATCTCCTGTTTCTCGATATCTGGCTGCAGGGATCGAAACTCGACGGCCTGCAAATTCTCGATGCCGCAAAGGAGCAATATCCCGATTTGCCGGTCGTGATGATTTCCGGTCACGGCAATATCGAGACCGCTGTTGCCGCCATCCGGCGTGGCGCCTACGATTTTATCGAGAAACCGTTCAAGGCCGACCGGCTGGTGCTGGTCGCGGATCGGGCTCTCGAAAACTCGAGGCTCAAGCGCGAGGTCAAGGAGCTCAAGGCGATCTCGCCGGTGCCGGCGGCGCTGGTCGGAAAATCGCCTGCCATGAATCAGTTGCGGCAGACCATCGAGAAGGTCGCGCCGACCAACAGCCGCATCATGATCATCGGCACCTCGGGCTCGGGCAAGGAAT
>JAEZBA010000564.1 GCA_023430245.1 Pseudomonadota bacterium | reverse complement strand
GATGTATTGTCGGTATTCAGGACGCCATGGATGAAGCCGATCTGCATCCATCGGGAGACGAGATCGGCCAGCCTTGCGGCCACGGATTCAAACAGCGCCAGATACGGGTCCGCTGCTTGCGCCGCCTCGGGATAATGCCGGCCGATCGCATAATCCGCGAGCAGGCGCAGTCCCTCGAGATCCTCGCGGGCGGCGAAATATTCGAACGTGCCGACACGAAGATGGCTGGAGGCGACGCGTGTCAGCACGCCGCCCGGCAGCATGCGCTCCCGTATCACGGACTCGCCGCTGGTGACGGCCGCGAGGGAGCGGGTGGTCGGCAGGCCGAGCGCGGCCATCGCCTCACTGACAATGTATTCCCGGATGACCGGTCCCAGCGCCGCACGCCCGTCGCCACGCCGCGAGAAGCGGGTCGGGCCCGAGCCCTTGAGCTGGATATCGAAGCGTTCGCCCGACGGGGCGATCACCTCGCCCAGAAGGACGGCGCGGCCATCGCCGAGTTGAGGAACGAAATTGCCGAACTGATGACCCGCATAGGCCTGCGCGAGCGGTGCGGAGCCTTCGGCAATGCGATTGCCCGCGAGGATGGCGACGCCTTCGGGACTTTTCAGGAATTCAGGATCCAGCCCAAGCGACTGCGCCAGAGCATCGTTGAGCGCGATCAGCCGCGGCGCGGCAACCGGCGTCGGCTCGATGCGCTCGAAGAAGCGCTCCGGCAACGCCGCATAGGTGTTGTCGAATGCGATCCGGGCCGGTGTGGCGTTTTCGGCTTCTGTCTGGGGGATTGCGACTGGCATTCAGCATAAGTCGTCGCCATCCCGGCAAAAAACAAGCCCCGATTGCTGCGAGAACGCGGCGTGTTGCCCCGGCAGTTCCGCTGCCGGGACGTCTGACGCTTCATGCCCTCATTTGAGCCCGAGCACGCGAGCATTGTTGGCGCCGCTCGATAAGGGCTTGCTGCCTGCGGGCAGGCCATTCTGCTGAAGGATGAAGGCCGCGAGATTCTGGTAGTCCGGCAAGGTCAGCGAGCCGGGCGCCGTGAGCGGCATCTTCGAATGCTCGAACGACACCAGCGCGCCGAGTGTTTTCGTGCCCCATGTTCCGGCAAAAGACGGGCCTTTCAGCGCAGGCCCGACGCCGCCACCGAGCTCGCTGCCATGGCAGCCTTGGCAATTGGCCTGGAACAGCGCCTTGCCCTTGCTGGCTTCGTCGGCGGTGTACCATCCATCCGTGGACGCCGCGGGAGCCTGTGCGACCCGCTGCGCGGCGTCCTTTGTAGCGGCTGCCGGCGCAGGTGTTGCCGGTGCGAGGTTCGTCGTCACCGCGGATACTGTTGCGGGCGCGGGCGTCATTGTCGCTGAGGGTGGCGTGGCCGGTGCGAGTGCCGATGTCGGTGCCGGAGTGGCGGTGACAGCAACAGGCTTCGCAGGTGCGGGCGTCACCGGTTTCGGCATGGCGGCGGGACCGATGGCGCTCCGGATCGCCTGCACATTGTCCGCGCGCACCGGCTGCGACGCCGTGTTGCCCCAGCTTGTGCGCACATAGTTCGCAATGCTGGCAATGTCGTCGTTCCGCAGGCTGGCGAAGGACGGCATCGCCATGTACGCGCCGCGCGCCGGAACGCCGCCGAGCACGACCGAGAGCACGTCGGACGGATCGGGCGCCTGCACGACCGGATTTCCCGCAAGCGGCGGGATCGCGCCCGGGATGCCGATGCCCTTGGCCTGATGACAGGGCGCGCAATGATCGAGATAGAGATGCGCCGCCTTGGTGTCAGGCTTGAAGGACGAAGCGGCAGGCGAGGGCTTGCCGCGCGCGGGCTGCGACTTGAGGTAGACCGCGATCGCCATCAGATCGTCGTCGGTCAGATAGGACAGGCTGTTATGGACCACCTCGCGCATCGGCCCGATTGCGGTGGTCTTGCCCTTGACCGCGCCGCGCTTGAGGAAGGCGACCAGTTGCTTGTCGCTGAACTTGCCGATGCCGCGACGCAGATCGCCGGTGAGGTTCAGCGCGAACCAGTGATCGACATGCGCGCCGGTCAGTTGCTCGCCGCGCTTGATGCCGCCGAGGATCGTGCGCGGCGAATGGCAGGCGCCGCAATGCCCGAGGCCTTCGACCAGATAGGCGCCGCGATTCCACTGCGCGCTTTTCTTCGGATCGGGCGCGAAGGTGCCTTCGGTGAAATACAATTCGCGCCACGCCATCTGCGTCAGACGGATGTCGAACGGAAAGCGCAGTTGATTGACGTCGACGCGATTGCTGACCGGCTTTACGGTGCGCAGATAGGCGTAGATGTCGTCCACATCCGCCCGCGTCACCTTGGTGAAGAAGGTGTAGGGCATCACCGGATACAGGTCCTGGCCGGCCTTGTTCACGCCGTCATGCATGGCCCGATAGAGGTCGTCCGCGGTCCAGCGGCCGATCCCGGTCGCGTCATCCGGCGTGATGTTCGGCGTGACCAGCGCACCGAACGGCGTGTCCATGCGCAGTCCGCCCGCATAGGGCTGGCCGCCGGGCTTGGTATGGCAGGAAAAGCAGTCGCCGGCGCGGGCGAGATATTCGCCGCGCTTGGCCTGGTCCGTGAGCGCGGCCGCGGCCGGGCTTGTGACGGCCGGGCTTGCCGCCGCGGCGAGCAGGACCACTGTGAGGACAGGGGTGGCGGCGAACGGCGCGAGCATGCGGCATCTCCGGGCTGGCGGAACAGCCCGAGTATGCGGAGTCGCGACGCGTCCGCAACCCTTGTCGAAGAAAATGTCGTGTGGACTTGACAGTCGATGAACGGAAGCCGGCTTTGGCGTTACCGCGATGCGCCGACAGCCGTTCGCTACCGCGCCACGATCGGCTGCGCCTCCAGCGCGGGCTGCCTGACCGGCACCCCGGTGAAGGTCGAGCCTTCCTCGAACCAGGATTTCGGCGCCGGATGGCCCCACAGCGTCTGGCGCTGCTTGTCGTGCAGCGTCCAGCGATAGGGCTCGAAATCCGGATCGAC
>JAEZBA010000499.1 GCA_023430245.1 Pseudomonadota bacterium | reverse complement strand
TGCCAGGGGGCTTGCGATCGAGCTCGCGATCCGTTCGCTCGCCCATAATGACGAAGCCGCCGCCCGCGCCGTACAGGCTGTGGATGCCGAACGATTGCAGCTCGTCGCTGCCTTGTTTGAACAACTCGGCTGGCCGGCGCGCGAAGCCTCCGCCCGGGCCATGACGGTCTATGCGTTCCTGTTCGGTCAGAGCCTTCTCGATCCGAAATCGGTCAGCGCTGCCGACATAGCGCTTGCGCTTGACGCACTGCTCGCGCCGCCGACTTGAGCTAGCCTAGCCTGAACCAAAGCGTCGCTATCCCGAGAAATGCAAAGAAACCGACGACGTCGGTGATCGTGGTCACGAACGGTCCCGACGAGACCGCGGGATCGACGCCGAGTTTCGTGAGGATCAGCGGGATCACGATGCCGCCGAGCGCCGCCGCTGCGAGGACCGTCAGCATCGCCAGTCCCATCACCAGGAACAGATCGGTGACGCCGAACCACGCCGCCGCCACGGCACCCATGATGATGGCGAAGCCGACGCCATTCATGATGCCAACCAGCAATTCGCGCCGAACCACGCGCCATGCATTGGCATCGGACAATTCGCGGGTCGCCAGCGCGCGCACCGCAACCGTCATGGTCTGGGTTCCGGCATTGCCGCCCATCGACGCCACGATCGGCATGAGCACAGCGAGTGCAACCATCTTTTCGATCGAGGATGAAAATTGTCCAATCACCCAGGCCGCAACCAGCGCACAGCCAAGATTGGCGAGCAGCCAGGGAAAGCGCGCCTTGACGATGTCCCAGACCGAGTCGGACAGCTCTTCATAGGCGCTGACGCCGCCGAGAGCCTTGATGTCCTCTTCGGCTTCCTGCTCGATCACGTCGACGATGTCGTCGAAGGTCAGCACCCCGACCAGCCGGTCGTCCTCGTCCACCACCGGGGCCGCGACGAGATTGTAGCGCTCGAATTGCCGCGCCACTTCTTCCTGATCCTCGCCGGAGCGGACTTTTCGACGATCCTGATCCATCAAGTCAATCACAGGAACCGGCCGCTTCGCCCGCAGCAGCCGGTCGAGCGCGACCGCTCCGAGGAATTTGCCGGCCGGATCGACGATGTACAGTTCATAGAAGCGATCCGGCAGATCGGCGGTTTCGCGCATGTAATCGATGGCCTGGCCGACATTCCAGTCCGGCGGAACCGCGATGAACTCGGTCTGCATCCGCCGTCCGGCGGATTCTTCCGGATAAAGCAGACTGCGTTCCAGCGCGACACGCTCGGTCGGCGGAAGCTGATTCAGGATGTCGACCTGGTCCTGCCGGTCAAGATCTTCCAGAATGTACACCGCGTCGTCGGAATCGAGTTCGCGGACGCCCTCGGCGACGGTTTCGGGCTCCAGTTCTTCGAGAATCTCGCTGCGGACGGTGTGGTCGACTTCTGTCAGTGCAGAAAAGTCGAAGTCCTTGCCCATCAGTTCGATCAGCTGGGGGCGTAATTCAGTATCCAGGGCCTCGAGCAAATCGCCGGTGTCGGCCTCGTGCAGGTCGCCCACGACATTCTTCAGGACCGCGCTGTCATGGTGGCGGATGGCGTCGGTGACCCGCTCCAGAATATCGGCACGGATCGCGCCGGTGTCGTCGCGGAAGGAACCGGTGTCCATGTTCGGGTCGGCGTGATCCACGTCCGCCTCGTGCGCGTCCTGCCCGGCCATGTTTTCCCCGCAACGCGCCGTCCCAGCACCGATGCCAATGACGCAATCGGCCGCTTGTAGGCGTGGCAAGTGTTGGTGACAACAGGAAGAATGGCGCGGGTCGCCGCAAACCGATGCGGTTCCGACGCAATCGCACTCCCGCCACTCAACTCATTCCGTTGCCGAGTGATTACCGCGCCAATATCAATTCCCGGATAAACGCATGCGGTCTGTTCACCTTCCGGTTTAGCCGAAACGCAACTCAAATGTGGAACTGTCGGCACCTTGCGAAGCGCGAGCCGACCTCATGCCAAATAGCGAGCACGTCCAGTCCATCCTGTCGCGCGGTGTCATTACCGCCGACGACATCCTCACACTGCGCCATCGCGTGTTCTGGAAAGGCGTGGTCACCGAGGCGGATGCCGAGCTCGCCTTCGCACTGAACGATCGCCTGCACGAGCAAGCCGATTCAGCCTGGCCCGGATTCTTTGTCGAAGCCCTGACCGATTATGTCGTCACCAAGGCGCAGCCCTCGGGTTATGTCTCCGAGGAAAATGCCGCCTGGCTGATGCAGCGGATCGGGCGCTCGGGCCATGTCGATACCGCCTGCGAACTGGAATTGCTGATCAAGGTGCTCGAACGCTCGCGGCAAAGCCCGGTGGAACTGGTTCGTTTCGCGCTCGAACAGGTCAAGATCGGCGTGATCACCGGCGCAGGCACCGTCGGCGCCCGAAGAAAGTGCAATGTCGGTACCGTCGAGGATCACGAAACCGAGCTAGTGCGACGGATTCTCTACGCCTTCGGCGGCGACGGGAATATCGCGATCACACGGCCCGAGGCCGAGATCCTGTTCGACATCAACGACGCAACCCATCACCCCTTCAACGATCCGTCCTGGTCGGACCTGTTCGTCAAGGCCACAGCCAATTTCCTGATGGCGGCGTCCGGCTATCAGGTGCCCTCGCGGCGGGAAGCGCTGCGGCGCGAAGCCTGGCTCGACGAACCACCGGCCGGGGTTACCGGGTTCATGCAGCGCATGGTATCGGGCGGGGTGACCGCGGTCAGAGACGCCTATCGCGAGCCCAATGCGGACGTTGTCAGCGCCGAACAGCGCTGGCAGACCCCACGCGCCACCGATGACGACGTGTTGTGGGCAGCGGGCCGGATCGGCAGCACCGGCCAGCTGCACGACAATGAATTGGCGCTCATCAATTTTCTCAAGAGCCGTGACGCCCACCTGCACCCGCGGCTGTTGCCGGTGCTGGATCGCGTGGCGGCCTGACGGCCGATTTCTTCCACTCGACACGAACGTCGGCGGACGCAGAACCGGCTGGGCGTTTCGCAGCGATCTCGCAAGAGTGTGATCGGGTTCCGGCCGAAACCGGCGGGAAATCGCGGTTCCCTTAAAATCGTCCGGGCCTGCGTCAGGTGTTCTTAGAATTTAGCGCTCAGGTTGCTTTTCGAACCGCACCAACCTGTCGGCGTTATGGCCAGTCAGATGCGGGAGGTCTCCGCGAGCGAGCGTCAACCGCCTTCGCGGGCATGATCCGATCGCTGCAGAACGCAGTCGCTAGCAGACAGACAGCGAATGCCAGACCTGCTGTACCAGACAGCAAGACCAGACAGTCTCGAGGGGCCGCTTTCCGTTGGGCGGCCCCTTTGATTCGACGAAGGATGGTCTTCGGGGAGCGAGGCGACTCGCTCAATTTGGTGCGGCCGAGAGGACTCGAACCTCCACGGTGTTACCCGCTGCCACCTCAAGGCAGTGCGTCTACCAATTCCGCCACGGCCGCGTTTTTGGGGTCTTGCGCCGGTCATCCCGGCGTGAGGTCGGCAGCATGTAACAAATGCCAATCCCAGCGACAAGGGCTTGCCGCACCGCTATCCCGGGGAGCCCGGATCCGGGCTTTCAGCGCATGTCGGGCGATTTCTGCAGCAGCCGCTTGACCTCGACCGCGATCCGGTTGCCGTTGACCACAACCGTCCCCTCTGCCACCGGCAGATTGTTCGCGAGGATCTTCACGTCGTCGTCCTCGCCCGCATCCAGCTCGATGATGGCGCCGCGGCCGAGCCGCAGTACCTGATGCACCGGCATGATGCAGGTGCCAAGAACAACCGAGATATCGAGCGAGACCTTGTCGAGTGTGGGCACGTGGCTATGTCCTTCCGGCCGTCCGGATGCCGGATCGGTACGGCCAGTGTCACCATGCTATGGTGAATCGATGGTTATCACGCGCGACGCCATTCCGCTTGGGCTCGAAGCCCGCCACGGCAGCCCGCCCGCCGAATGGCGGGTGGAGCCTGGCCTGACGGGCTACGACAGGGCGCTGGCGGGCATG
>JAEZBA010000437.1 GCA_023430245.1 Pseudomonadota bacterium | reverse complement strand
TTCGATCGGAAGCCCGCCGGGAGTGGCCGGCGTCTTCACCATGATCGGCGGCACCGCCGCGATGAGAACGAGCTTCTTGGCGCGCCCCTTGCCATGGCGGGCTACATAGTGCGCTGCTTCGCCGCCGCCTGTGGAATGGCCGACATGGACGGTATCTTTGAGGTCGAGATGCTCGACGACTGCGGCGACATCGGCCGCATAGTGGTCCATGTCGTGACCGTCGCTCACCTGCGCCGAGCGCCCGTGACCGCGCCGATCATGGGCGACGACGCGGTAGCCATGCTCCAAGAAATAGAGCATCTGGGTATCCCAGTCGTCGGCGCTCAGCGGCCAGCCGTGGTGGAACATCACCGGCTGTGCGTCTTTCGGGCCCCAGTCCTTGTAGAACAGGGTGGTGCCGTCGATTGTGGTGACTGTGGCCATGACAGATGTCCTTGAGCTTGAGCGGTCTCGGAACCGAGTGGTCACGATGGCGTAACGACGCTTGGCCGAACCGCATCGGCGATGGTGCTGTGCCGCCCCTCCGATATGGGATTCATCCCAAAGGACGGCGCTCGGTGTTCCAGCTAGGGTGAGCCTAGCAAGCGTCAGACCGCGATGCGGCGCGGAAGCTGCGGTCGCGTTGCCAATCTTGCGGGTTAGTCTCGCGGTGATGCGCGGCCGGCCCGAAAGAATCGCAATATCGGCACCTGCGCAGCAGCCGCAGCACCGCATGGCTACGCGACCTCGGCTAGATCAATGCAATGCGCCCGTCGACCGCTCGGTCTTTACGTGGCGTTGGCCAGTCATCTGGCCGGCAAGGCCGATATGCGAAGGACATTCACAATGACCGAAAACATGAAAGCGATCGTGCTCGGCCGTTTCGGCGGGCCTGACGCGTTTGAACTGCGCGACGTTCCCGTGCCGGCGGTCGGGCCGCGGCAAGTGCGGGTGCGGGTTCACGCAACCGCTGTCAATCCTCTCGACTACCAGATCCGCCGCGGCGACTACACCGACTATGTGCCGCTTCCCGCCATCATCGGGCATGACATTTCCGGTGTCGTTGAGGAGGTCGGATCGCATGTCAGCGAGCTCGGGGTGGGAGACGAAGTCTACTACACGCCGAAGATTTTCGGTGGTCCCGGGTCCTATGCCGAGCAGCACGTCGCCGATGTCGATCTTGTCGGCCGCAAGCCAAGCAACATCAGTCATCTGGAGGCCGCAAGCCTCACCCTTGTCGGCGGAACGGTCTGGGAAGCGTTCGTCACGCGTGCCCAGCTCGCCGTCGGCGAGACCATTCTTATCCACGGCGGTGCCGGGGGCGTCGGCACGATCGCGATCCAGCTTGCGAAGGCGATAGGCGCGCGGGTGATCACGACAGCACGGAAGGACGATCACGAGTTTGTCCGCGGTCTCGGGGCCGACGAGATGATCGACTTCACGACAGAAGACTATGTCGAAGCCGTCTCGCGGTTGACCAGCGGGCGAGGTGTGAACGTTATCTTCGACACCATCGGCGGGGACACACTGACGAAAAGCCCGCTGGCGCTTGCCGACTTCGGACGCGTCGTAAGCCTCGTCGACATCTCGCAGCCGCAGAACCTTGTCGAGGCCTGGGGCAAGAACGCCGCCTATCATTTCGTCTTCACGCGCCAGAACAGGGGCAAGCTGGACTCGCTCACGAACCTCGTTGAGCGCGGCCTTATCAAGCCCGTGATCGGTGCGGTCCTGCCACTCGCCCGGATGAGTGAAGCCCATGATTTGCTTGAGAACGGCGGGCGTCGCGGGCTTCGCGGAAAGGTCGCGATCGACGTGGCCGGACAGACTGTGGCGCTCCCTTAATCTGTGAGTCCATTGCGTCGGAGGCGTATACGATCAACCGTATTTGGTTCATCGCAGGCCAAAACATGTCGTGTACTGCGAGAGCGCGAACAGCCGGATACTCGCGAGTGGAGCGACGGATGCCAGCCATATGTCGATGCTAGGCGATGGCACCGCTATACCGCGATGCGCCAGCAGCATTTTTGGCGTGCCTGTGCTGGCTCGCCCAGCAGCTTGTCGAAATCACCTTCGTGCGGTGATCGGTCGCACCGCAAACTGATCATATCGAGTATTACCTGAGCTTCGCGATTGGAGAAAATCTGCGAGGTCCTCGAGACGACGGACCTTCCTGTCACAGGATTGCGCACGTAGCCGGATACTCGTCGAACCAGGTCCTCGCCCGGGTTTTCGTTAAGCATCGGCGCATGAGCCGGACCGACTATCGGCGGGCGGTTCGCGATCCGGCGCGCCGGACTGCGATGCAAGCGCTGGAGACACACCAATGACCGCGCCGGCCTATTCATCTTTCGCGCAATGGCACCGCGAGGGGCGACACGCATCCTATTTGCGCTCGATGAAATCCCGCGGTCGGATCCTCGACCTTCTGGAGGTCGGGCGACCGGCCGGGGACATGTCTCGCCCGGCGCTGTCCGACATCGTCCTGATGGAGGACATGCTTGGCTGCAGTCGTGTCAGGGGAGACCTGGGAGGCGGTCGCTTCGATGTGACGACCAGGAAAGGTACTCTCGCCGTCGCCGCACCGAACTTCGCCACCACGGTGATCAATGATGAAAGCCATCGGCTCCGCACCCTGGCGTTTCCCATCGCGCAATGGCAAGGCGTGCTTGAGGAAGCCGCTGACGGCCGGGTCTCGTTGGACAGCTCCTGCATTTACGGCCGGGTGTTCGAATCGCCGAGCATCCGGTCGGCGCTGCGGAACCTGTGGGCTCTCTGCGACGACGAGGGGACGCCGTCGCAGCTGTTGGCGCGGGCGGCGGGCTGCGAGATTCTGGCCGAGCTCTGGCGCCTTGGCGGGACGCCGTTCGTGCCGGCAAAAGGCGGTCTCGCCCCCTGGGCCGAACGGCGCTGTCTGGACCTGCTGCGGGCGCGGCTTTCGGAAGACCTCAGCCTCGACGAACTGGCAGCCGAGGCGCAACTCTCACCGTTTCATTTCGCACGCATGTTCAAGCAGAGCGTGGGCGTGCCGCCGCGGGTCTACCTGACGCGACTGAGGATGGAGCGAGCCTGCGAGCTTCTCGAAACGACGGACCTTCCGGTCACGGAGATCGCCCAGGAGGTCGGATACTCGTCGAACCAGGTCCTCGCCCGGGTTTTCGTCAAGCATCGGCGCATGAGCCCAACCGACTATCGGCGGGCCGTTCGCGATCCGGGCCGCTCGACTGCGCAGCACTAGACCGTCAGGGGCTGCGACTGCCCCTGAGCGCGCCGGCTCTGGATCGGCCGGCTCGTGCGCGATCGCGAGGCGTTTTGGCCCGTCGTCGCGTTGAATGTCTGGTAAGCTCGCGCGCGTGGCGGAGCACGTAGTCATGTGCGAACCGGTCTCCGCAAACAAAATCCCTGATTTTCAGAAAATTTAACAGGGCTTTCCGCGATTCCCATCCTCTAGACTACGCGGGAGGCCTAGGAAGCGCCGATGTTATGGGCCTAAGTCGACAGAATCGGGCTTGAAAAAAGCAGGTCGGTTTGTACCAAAGAACAGGTGGAAAATCGTGATTTTGCAGAATCTGCAGGTCACTGAGCCCGGCTAAGTCCGGTAGAAAGCGCTGCAATCGACGGCTGAAAGGTGAAGAGGGCCGAGGTGTGATGAGAAGAGTCTCGGCGACACGGCCCAACTCCGATGAGCCTCGACGCCTCGCTCGTGCGGGCCTTCAGCTCGACAGCGTCAAACGCGCGCGCGTGAACGGCCAGCCAGCAAGTTGTTGCCGGCTATTCGCGGCGTATAGTTGGGGTGTAACGAAGGGATGGAAGAAGGTAGTCGGCGGCGCATGAC
>JAEZBA010000353.1 GCA_023430245.1 Pseudomonadota bacterium | reverse complement strand
CCGCCGGCGCCGGCATGGATCAGCACCCGCATGCCGGGTCCGACCTTGGCGATATCGACCAGCGGAATGAAGGCGCTGGTGCCGGCGAGCGGCATTGCGGCCGCGTCGGTCAACGACACGCCATCTGGGACGACAGCGAAGTTGGCGTCCGGCATGACGATCTGATCCGCCCAGGTGCCGACGCCGCGTGGCGCGAGGAATGCGACCCGGCGTCCGGCCAGCGACGGATCGAGGCCGGCTCCGGCTTTGGCGACCACGCCGGCGCCATCGCGACCGGTGATCATGGCCGACGCCAGCGGCGCGCCGCCGGCCATGCGGCCGGAGCGGATTTTCCAGTCGATCGGATTGACGCTGACCGCATGCACGTCGATCAGGACCGCGCCATCGGCCGGCGCCGGTGGCGAAATCTCGCGCAATTGCAGGACGTCGGGGCCGCCATAAGTGTCGAATTCAATCGCGCGCATGAGATTCCTGCTTTAGGTTCCAGCTCTTACCGGTGCCTATTTTAAGTGTGCCCGACAGATGCGTCTGCCCATATGCGACGCTTGACCTGCGAACAATAACATACAGTATACTATTTCCAGCAAGCCCGGATGTTCTCCGGACTTCAAGGCTTGCGGTTAACGGCGGAGCCTCGATGCGGGGACGTGGAAGACATGGCAGGGCGCGATGCGCGCGCGGCGTTCGGCCGATGCTGATCGACGCTGGCCCTTGCCGCGGCGCACGCGCGCAACGCCGCGGACGTACGAGGCATGCCAATTGCAGACCCTCGGCTGATCGCAACCGCGCGACGGGTTGCCGAGCCACAACTTGCCAAGCCGTAACTTGCCCGCCCGACATTTAACGGATCAATCTGCCGGCCAAGCCGCAAAAGAGCCGGCCAAAACGTGACCACAGAATGAACAGGGGACCACGATGAGCGTGAAGATTGAACTGACCAAACGTGAATTCGTCTCGCTGATGCTGGGCCTTCCGGCCACCACTTTTCTTCCGCATCTCGCCAGCGCGCAATCCGCCGACACCCCGCTCAACATCGCGTTCATGGCCGACGTGCAGAGCTGGGATCCGACCGCGGTGACGTTCCCGGTCGGCCAGTCGATCTTCAAATGCGTGTACGATTCGCCGCTGACCTATTCATCCGACCAGAAGCTGCAGCCGCGCCAGATCGCCTCGCGCAAATGGCTCGACGACAACTCGACGCGGCTCGAGATCACGCTGCGCGACGACATCTTCTTCCATGACGGTTCGAAACTGACGACCGAGGACGTCAAGTACAGCTGGGTCACCCGTCCGCAGAAGGACAGGAAGCTCGCGGTCGCCGGTCTCCTGCAGGACCTGAAGGATGTCGAGATCGTCTCGCCGACGCAGGCGGTGCTGGTCTATTCCAAGCCGTCGCCGTCGGCCGAATTCTATCTGGGCTTTCTCACCGTCTATATCCTGCCGAAGGCCTATCACGAGAAGGTCGGCGACGAGGGTTTCCTCGCGAAGCCGATCGGCGCCGGGCCCTACAAGCTTGTCGATTACCAGCGCGGCTCGCGCATGGTGATGGAAGCGTTCGACAAGTACTGGGGCGGCGTTCCGGCGATCAAGAGCGTGACCTTCCAGGTGCTGCCGGAAGCGTCTACCCGCGTTGCGGCGATCGAGGGCGGGCGCGTCGATATCGCCGTGCAACTGCCGTTCCGCGAAGCGGTGCGGCTGGAAAAGAACCCGCAGCTCAAGGTCGATATTTTCCCGCAGGCCGAGATCTACATGCTGCAGATCCCGAGCTATGTGGACACTTACCAGAACAAGGACGTGCGCACCGCGCTGCATATGGCGATCGACAAGGCGGCGATTGCCAAGGCGTTCTTCAACAATCTGGCAAAGCCGCTGCAGGTTCTGGCGACGCCGGGCTCGTCCGGCGACGTGCCGGGCTATACGTTCCCGTTCGACCGCAAGAAGGCCGCCGAAACCCTGGAGAAAGCCGGCTTCAGCAAGGCCAAGCCGCTGCAGATGACCTTCTGCACCACCAACGGCACCTTCCCGAACGACTACGAGATCGCTCAGGCGATCGCCCAGATGTGGCGGCAGATCGGCGTCGACGTGAAGCTCGAGGAGATGACGGTCGCGAAATATCTCGAACTCAACCACGCTGCCAAGCTGCCGGGTATCATGCTTTACAGCTGGGCCAATGCGACCGGCGATCCGGAAAACTATTCCGGCCGCATCCTCAATCCGGCGCTGCGGTTCTCGGCCTGGAAGGAGCCGGCCAACAAGGAGCGGATCGCCAATCTGTTTGCGATGAAGCTCGGCGAGGAGCGGCTCGCGGCCTATCGCGCGCTTAACAAGGACGCATCGGAAAATTCCTGGAGCATTCCGCTGCTGCAGCCGGTGGCGAATATGGTCACCAAGAAGAACGTGTCGATCCCGAGCTATTCGCAGCTCTATGTTCTGCCGGCGGAAGCCAAGCGGACGGCGTGAGTCAACCGGAGGCGCAATGCCTGCAACCCGCTCGTCCCCGCGAAGGCGGGGACCCAGGGTGGAGTATTCTGGATTCCCGCCTTCGCGGGAATGAGCGGAGCCTTTCGGCTCCGCTCGCCAGTGAGCGGCCGACATGTTCCAATCCCTGATCAATGTCGCGGCGAGGCGGCTGGCGGGCGCGGTTCCGACCGTGCTGCTGCTGTCTATCGTGGTGTTCTTCGTGCTGCGGGCGCTGCCGGCCGATCCGCTGGCCTTGCTGTTGCCGCCGAACGCCACCCAGGCCGATGCCGAGGTGGTGCGCAAGGCGCTCGGCCTCGACCGCTCGATCGTGGTGCAATATCTGATCTGGCTGCGGGATGCGCTGAGCGGCAATCTCGGCAATTCGATCGCGTTCCGCGAGCCGGTGACGCGGCTGCTGGCCAATTCGCTGCCGGCGACGCTGGAATTGTCGTTCGTCGGTTTGGCCTTCGCGCTCGCGATCAGCATTCCGGGCGGACTCCTCCTGTACGGCACGCGCGGCACCGTGATCGAGAATATTCTCGATGTGCTCGTGGTCTGCATGCTGTCGATTCCGTCCTTCCTCTGGGCGATCTTCCTGTTGCTCGGTTTCGGCGTGATGCTGGGCTGGTTGCCGTTTTCGGGCCGGGTCGATCCGGGCATCGTCATTCCGGATGGCACCGGCTTTCTGCTGATCGACTATGTCGTCACCCTGCAATGGGGCTATTGGCAGAATGCGCTATCGCATCTGATCCTGCCGGCGATGGCGCTGGCGCTCGGCTTTTCGCCCTTGGTGATCCGGGTGCTGCGCTCATCGCTCCTAGAAGCGTCCGA
>JAEZBA010000295.1 GCA_023430245.1 Pseudomonadota bacterium | reverse complement strand
CTATCCCGCAGTCCTTGAAGAGTTGCGTGGACTGGCGGACGGGCTGGACATGCCGTTTGCCGACATATTCGCCTGGAATTGTCGCGGCGACCTGCGCACGCATGCGCCCGACGGCTGCACGACCGTTCAATTGCCAGGATCGACCAATCTGGTCGCCCACAACGAAGACGGCATGCCGGAATTCGACGGCCATTGCGCCCTCGCCACCGTCCACCCGGCGGTAGGACCGTCCTTCACTGCCTTCGTCTATCCCGGCTCGATCCCCGGCCATACTTTCTCGGTGAACGACCGGGGGCTCGTGCAGACGGTCAACAACATCCGTTGCACCGCGCATCGGCCGGGCCTGCCGCGCATGGTTCTCACGCGGGCGATGCTGGGCTGCGAAAGCATCGATGCAGCGGTGGCGGTGCTGCAGGATGTCCCGCGCGCCGGCGGTTTCCACGTGACTCTCGCCATGATGGGCGATCCACGGATCGTCAGCGTTGAGTTCAACGCCGACGCCTTGTCTACGCTGGAGATCGAAGCACCGGCGACCCACGCCAATCATCTTGTCCATCCGCGGATGGCAGGTCTCGACCAGCGCATCACTGCCTCGTCGGGCAGCCGACAACAGCATGCGGATGCACTGCTGAGCGCGGGAGGCGCGCAGGGTAGCGCGCTCGTTCTCGGCATTCTTTCCGACCAGACCGGTGCGTTGCCGATCTATCGCCGGCAGGCGGACGATCCCGACCACGAGAACACGCTCGCGACCGCTGTTTTCGAACTCACTGCTGACAGTGTGGCGTGGACCGTCTATCACGGCCGGCATCGGGCGCCGGTCCATTCGGGCGTCATTACGGGTGCCGACTGATCACGCCATGCAGGCCAGAACGCCAACACCGCCAAAGACATTGGACGAACTGCGCGAGCTGGCGCTGAAATTTGCGCGAGCCAAGCCGAGCGACGCGCTGGGCGGCAAGACGCAGCAGGTTTTCGCGCGGCTGGTCGACATGCCCGAACAATCGGCGGTGCGCTCCATCTCCGAACTGGCCGCTCTGCTCGGCGTCAATCCCTCGACCCTGACCCGGCTTGCCAAGCGTCTCGGCTTCGAGGGTTTCGGCGAGTTCCAGTCGGTCTTTCGCAACGCCATCGCCGGCGAGCCCCGCTATTTCTACAGCCGGCAGGCCGACCAGTTGCTCCACAACGCCGATGCCGAAGCGAGCGAGATCGAGACGATGGCGCGCCTTGGCAGGGAATCGATCGCCAATATCGAGGGGTTCATCGGCCAACTCGAGGCCGACAAGCTCGCCGCGGCAGCCGGACTTCTCGCCAAGGCCAAGCGGGTCCGCGTCCATGGCGAGCGCCAGTTCCACGGCTTTGCAAGCTTCCTCGCCTACGGGCTCGGCATGCTGCGCTCCGACGCGGCGCTGCTGGATGCGCCGCGCCTCGGCCTGGCGGAGGCTATCTCGCAGCTCGAACCCGGCGACGTGGTCGGCGTTGCAAGCTGCGCGCCCTACACGCGCTCGGTCGCCGATGTCGCCAAAGCGGCCGCGCGGAACGGCCAGCGGGTGATCGCCATCACCGATTCGCGGAGCTCGCCGCTTGTCGCGCCGGCGGAGCACGCGTTCTTCATCCCGCACGCCAGCAGCTTCATCTCCAACAGCATGGGCGCCTATATCGTCTTCTGCGAGGGCTTGCTGAACCTTGTCGCCTCGCAACTGGGTGACGCGGCGATGGACGCGCTGCAGCGGCGCGAAAACCTGATTGAGGCGCTGGGTATCGAGACGCCCTGAGGGCGCTCGAACTGGATACCAACCCGGTGGAGAACCAGATCCGCTCGACAGCCTTCACGAGGAAATGCACTGTTCGCTGGGAACGAAATCGGTGCTGAAAACTGGGCCATGCTGGCCTCGCTCGTCGCCACCCTGCGTGCGATCCTCGACGGTCACTCGCTAAGCGACATCGAAATCCTATGCCATGGGGTTCAATTAGACGTCAAGCCTCGACACATCGGCGCATGCCGTCGCGCTTACGTCGCACCTCGATTTCCAGGAAGTTATGACAGAAGTGGTTGCGGGGGCTCGCAGCTACCGATGCCAACAATCATTGGTAGCGCCAGTATGATATGTCTTTTGTTGCCTCAAGTGGCGCAGCCTTGGCGGACCAACAGCACTAGGCGGTCCGCACAAGGCGATGAATAAACCTGAACGGACACCGTCACCGGAGTTGGGAGATGGCGACTGCGCTTGAACCCATCCATACCGAAGCGGATTACGACGCGGCGTTCGCCGAAGTCGAACGACTGCGGGGCTCTGCCAGCGGCACGCCCGATGGCGACAGGCTCGACGTTCTGGCGGCGCTGATCGCGGTCTGTGAGGAAAAACACCATCCGATGGATCCGCCCATCCGATCAGACTCGATTGAGGGCCGATCAACTTTGTAACTGATCAGCATAGAACACTTCGATCCTCGCGATCTCGTCTTCTGTCAGCGCGGCGAATTCCTTCTCCCGTGCTCGCCTCGAGAGCCTGCCGCCATTCTGATGCAGAAAGCGGAACAGAAGATCGAG
>JAEZBA010000277.1 GCA_023430245.1 Pseudomonadota bacterium | reverse complement strand
GTCTGGCAGCTTGCTCGGGCGAATTTCGCGCGGAACCGCCTGTCCGCGCGGGCAGGTCTTCACGGGCCTGCGCGGCACGGACCGGTGCATCGCGTGCACCGCATTTGAGGATGATGGGAAATTCAATGACTCAAGCCATGAACGAATCCGCGAGCAAGGCGTCACAAGCTGTCGCCGCGCGGCAAAGTGAATCGGTCAGCGCCGAACTGATCAGCTTCGCCATCGGCGAGGAGCAATACGGCGTAGACATTATGGCGGTCCGCGAAATCAAGGGTTGGTCCGAAATCAGCCATCTGCCGGGACAGCCGGATTATGTTCGCGGCGTGCTGAATCTGCGCGGCGTGATGGTGCCGATCATCGATCTGCGCTGCCGGTTCGGCGGCGGATTGACCGAGGCGACGGCGCTGCATGTCGTCATCATCGTGCAGATCCAGGATCAGCAGATTGGCCTCCTGGCCGATCGCGTGCTCGACATCGTCGCTTTCGAGGGCGAGCAGGTGCAGCCGGTTCCGACCGTCGTTCGCAATGGTCGCACTGAATTCCTCTCCGGCCTGATCACGGTCGAGGCCGGCATGATCGCGATGATCGATCTCAATCATCTGCTTGACGACCGCTTTGAAGCGCAAGCGGCCTGATCGGCCGCCTGACCGAGTGATGCAATTTCCGCGCGCACACGCGCAACGTTAGGGAGGTATTTACCGCAGGCCTTTATGGTCGATCACATTCGCGAGGCCGGTTGCCACGCATCCTAGAACGGGGTGTCCATGCGGTACGTGATAGCGCTTGCGGTAAGTTCGCTCCTTTCGGTTGGTGCCGCCAAAGCCGAGAACGGCGTCTCCTCCAACGCGATCGTATTCGGTCAGGCCGCGGTTCTACAGGGCCCGGCGTCGGCGCTCGGTCTCGGCATGAAGGCGGGCCTGAATGCGGCCTTCAGCGAAGCAAACCGCAAAGGCGGCGTGCACGGACGCCAGATCAAACTGATCAGCGTCGACGACGGATACGAGCCGTCCAAGGCGATCGCCGCCACCCGCAAGCTGATCGAGGATGACAAGGTTTTCGCGCTGATCGGTCCGGTCGGCACGCCGACCGCTGTCGCCGCGCAGCCGATCGCCGCCGCCGCCAGGGTGCCTTTCATCGGCGCCTTTACCGGCGCGATGTTCCTGCGCAATCCAAAGCTCGACACCGTCATCAATATCCGCGCGAGCTACGATGCGGAGACCGAAGCCTGGGTCAAACATCTGACCGAGGATCTGAAGATCAACAGCATCGCGATCCTTTATCAGGATGACGCCTTCGGCCGCGCCGGGCTTTCCGGCTTCGAAAAGGCGATGAAGAAGCGTGGCCTGCCGATCGTAGCCGAAGGGACCTACGAGCGAAATACGACCGCGATCAAGACCGCGTTGCTGGCCCTGCGCAAGGCCGAGCCGGAAGCGGTGGTGATGGTCGGCGCCTATCAGCCGAGTGCGGCGTTCATCAAGCTTGCCCGCAAGATCGAATTCAATCCGGTTTTCGTCAACATCTCCTTTGTCGGCGCCTCCGCGCTGGCACAGGAGCTCGGCAACGAGGGCGCGGGCGTAATCGTCAGTCAGGTGGTGCCGTTTCCATGGGACGCATCGATCAAGGTCGTTGCGGACTATCAGGAGGCGATCAAGGCGATGGACCCGAAGGCGCAGCCGGAATTCGTCTCGCTCGAAGGCTATCTGGTCGGACGGCTTGCGATCGCAGCGCTCGAGCGGGCAGGGCCCGAGCCGACGCGCGCGGGCTTGCTGAAGGCCATCAAGGACAGCGGTACCTTCGACATCGGCGGACTGACGATGACGTTCGGTCCGGAGGACAACGAGGGCCTCGACAAGGTGTTCATGACGGTGATCCAGCCAGACGGTTCATTCAAGGCTGTCGATCGGTTGATCCGGATGTCCGCAAATTAGCGCTCTTGAACGAAACATCAAAGCGGGCCGAGAGCCCGAATGCTGCCGGCCACTCGCCGGATGGGGAAATGAAGATGCGTCTTGGTAACGTGATCGGCCGGCTCAATCCCGCAAACCTGGCCAAGGCCGGAATCGGGATGAAGCTGCAGCTGGCTTTCGGTGCGGTTGCGTTGATGACGGTGGTCGCGTCGGCGGTTGCGATCCTGTCCTTCCGCTCGGCCGAGCACAGCGTCGAGCACATCGCCGAACGCGAAGTGCCGCTGATGACCGAGGCGCTCCGGCTGTCGGTGATGTCGGGTGAGATTTCGGCCGGGGCCGCGCGTTTCGTCAGCGCCGACAATATTCGCGATCAGCGCCAGATCGCCGCGCAGATCGAGGACCGCTCGATGCAACTGCGCATGATGATCGACAAGGTGCGCGCGGGTTCCAGCAGTCAGACCTTCGGTGGTGTGGACGTCGCGGCACGGCTTCTGGAGAACAACCTGTCCGATCTCGACACCGTAATTCAGGCCCGCACCAGCCTCCGCGCGCTGCTCGACCGCAAGCTCGACACCCTGCACAAGCTGCACACCAAGATCACCGACGATCTCACGCCGATCGTCAATGCCTCCTATGTCAGCGCCGTCAACAAGGCCGAGGATATCGGCAAGAGCGGCGACCGCACCATTAAGTCGCTAGTCGAAGACGGCGTCCAGCGCATGCAGACCGTGATCCAGATCGGGACCGAGACCAATCTGGCCACCGGCCTGCTGACCGCGGGCGCGCTGACCACATCTCCGGCGATCCTGGCGATGCTGGAGGACCGGTTCACCGCCTCGGCGCGCCGGGCGGAAAAGCATCTCGCGTCGCTGCCCAAGGTCGACCGCTACGACAGCCTGCGCGAGCGTTCGGCCAATCTGTTGAAGCTCGCCGATTTCCGAAAGGTCGCCGCCTCGGACAACGAGGCCGCACGGCTGCAGAATGTCTTTCGCGCCCATGAAGGTCTGGCCAATGTCCTGATCACGCTGATCGACGACCTGAATTTCGATACCGTGATGGAAGGCGAGCAGGCGGTGAAGCGTACCGGTACGCTGGTCCGCGAGCTCATCGACAATCAGCTCGTCAACTTCCGCAATGCGCTGGAGCTGAAGATCCAGACCCATCTGATTGCGAGCCTGATCAGCGAAGGCGCGGTAGCCAAGACCGCGGACCAGTTGAAGCCGATCGCCGAACGGTTCTCGTATTCGGCCAACACGCTGATGCTTGCGGCCCAGAGCATCGAGAACGAGGGCATTCGCAAGGATATCGATGCTCTGCTGGAACTCGGCCAGGGCAGCGACGGCGTGTTCACCATGCGCCAGCAGGAGCTGAACGCCAACGCTGGTGCGCGGCGCGTCATCAACGAGAACCAGCAGATCCAGAAGCAGCTCGACGACGCGGTTTCGGTGCTGGTCCAGGAAACCCAAACCGGCATGAGGGGCGGCACCACCGCGCTGCTGGCCGAACTCGCCAACAGCCGGCTGATGCTGATCGTGGTGGCGATCGCCTCGCTCTTGGCGGCCGGCCTGATTGCGTATTTCTACGTCCAGCGCAATCTGGTCCGCCGCTTGCGCACGACCTGCGCCAGCATGCGGCAGCTCGCCGAGGGCGACAACAACGTCGCGATCGCCGGCGTTCGGGATAGCGACGAGATCGGCGAGATGGCGCGCGCGCTGACCGTATTCCGTGATGCGGCGATCGAAAAGGAGCGTCTAGAGGCGCAGGCGGCGCATGATCGCCAGGCGGCCGAGGAGGAGCGGGCCCGAAGCGATGCGGCACGCGCCGAGGCGGCGCGTCAGGTTGCGCAGGTGGTCGATGGACTCGGCCGCGGGCTGGAGCGGCTTGCTGAGGGCGACCTGACCTATCGCGTCCGCGAAGACTGGTCGGGCGAATACAGCAAGATCCGGGACGACTTCAACGGCGCCATCGATCAGTTGCAGGAGACCCTGACCGCGATCGTGGAATCGACCCGCGAAGTGTCGAGTGCGTCGCTGGAGATTTCGTCGAGCACCACCGATCTGTCGCAGCGGACCGAGGAACAGGCCGCCAATCTCGAAGAGACCTCCGCCTCGATGGAGGAAATCTCGGCGACGGTGAAGCAGAATGCCGAAAGCGCCCAGCATGCCAACAGCCTGATGCAGGGCACCCGCGACGTCGCCGGAAGAGGCGGCGAGGTGGTGTCGCAGGCGGTGGCAGCGATGTCGCGCATCGAGGAATCATCGCAGAAGATTTCGGACATCATTTCGGTGATCGACGAGATCGCACGCCAGACCAACCTGCTGGCGCTCAATGCAGCGGTGGAGGCGGCCCGCGCCGGCGAAGCCGGCCGGGGCTTTGCGGTGGTGGCCGCCGAAGTGCGCAATCTCGCCCAACGCTCGTCTCAGGCCGCGAAGGACATCAAGGACCTGATCACGAATTCGTCGGGCGCGGTCGGGGAGGGCGTGCAGCTTGTCAATCGCGCGGGCGCTTCGCTGAAGGAGATCCTGCAGAGCATCAACGAGGTTGCCGGCATCGTGGCTGACATCGCCAGCGCCAGCGCCGAGCAGGCGACCGGCATCGATCAGGTCAACAAGGCCTTGAGTCAGATGGATGACGTAACGCCGCAGAACTCGGCGCTGGTCGAGGAGAATGCCGCGACCGGGAAGACGCTTGAGCACCAGTCGCAGGCGCTCGACGGCCGGGTCGCTGCTTTCCGCCTGTTCGAGGACGGGGAGGAGGTTCCGGTCCCGTCAACTCCGGTTGCGCCGGTGCAGACGCGCGCGCCGCAACCCGCCGCCCGCAAGCCCGTCGCTGTTCGCGGCAATGCCCGGCAGATGCAGACAGCGCTGGCAAGCGCCGTCGCAAGGGAAGAATGGGACGAGTTTTAATCGGGCACCCTTGCGGGCCCAGGCCCGCGAGGAATGGAACGGCGCTGAGCGAGGCTTGAGCGTGCGGGTGCCTCGCGCACTCCAACGCTCGGGGTTTGTACGGGTCGAGTTTGCATTTCGTTAAGGAGTTGTCGCTGGAGAGCCCAAGCTCTCGTTTCCCAGCCGACTAAAATTACTCAATTCCCGGAAAACCGTCGTAAAATTTGATGGAACTTTTACTGACGCCTCGTATAGCGATGTCACGGTCAAATCATCGGTCTACGCAGGTTTCAGATCATGAAAGTCAAGTCCGCGATATTCGCGTTTGGCACTGTCATCGCTCTCGGGATTACGGCTGTCGCCATCATCGGTGCAATCACGGTGTCCCGTATCAAGGTCGCTGGTCCGATCTACGATCAGATCGTGCAGGGCAAGGACCTGGTCGCAGATATCCTGCCGCCGCCGCTCTATGTGGTTGAATCCTATCTCGAAGCGACGCTGGCGGCGAACCGCGCCAAGCCATTGGACGAAAGCACCGCGCGGCTGAAAGAGCTTCGCGCCCAGTTCGACGAGCGGCAGAAATACTGGCTCTCATCCGATCTGCCGACTGCGATCCAGAAGACCCTGACCGAAGAATCCTACCGGCACGCGCAGGACTTCTGGACACGGATCGAAAGCGAGTTGCTGCCAGCGCTGGCGCGCAGCGACGCCGCTGCCGCGAAACAAAGCTACGAGCATGTCAGCTCCGCCTATCAGCAGCACCGCGCCGTCATCGATCGTATCGTCGCCGCCGCCGAGAAGATGAACAAGGAGACCGAGATCAGCGCCGGTCGCGAGGAGCGGTCGGCCTATATCTGGCTCGGAGGTGTGATCGCGCTGCTGTCGCTGATCCTGGTGGCCGGCATCGCGGCGATCAACGCCTTTGTGATCCGTCCGCTAACCAACCTGACGTCCGACATGCAGGTCCTGTCCGCCGGCAATTTCGCCGTCGACGTGAAGTCGGTCGAACGCGGCGACGAAATCGGGGAGATGGCGCGTGCCGTCAATGTCTTCAAGGAAAACGCCATTGCGCTCGAACGATCGAAAGAGGCCGCGACCGAACAGGAACGCCAGATTGCCGAGCAGCGCAATCGCGCACGGCAGCAGGAGGTCGAAGCTGCGAAACGGGTCGCCGATGTGGTCGACGGTCTCAGCCGTGGACTGGAGCGCCTCGCGCAGGGCGACCTGACCTATCGTGTCAACGACGCCTGGTCGGAGGAATATCGCAAGGTCCAGCAGGACTTCAACGCCGCGATCGATCAACTGCAGGGCACGCTGTCGTCGATCCTCGACTCGACCCGCGAAGTGGCAAATGCGTCGGCTGAAATCTCGGCAAGCACTTCAAGCCTGTCGCAGCACACCGAGGAGCAGGCCGCAAGCCTGGAGGAAACCTCGGCCTCTATGGAGCAGATTGCCGCCACCGTGCGGAAGAACGCGGAGAGCGCGCAACACGCCAACGGCCTGATGCGTGGTACACGCGACGTGGCCGGCCGCGGCGGCGAGGTGGTGTCGCAGGCGGTCTCGGCGATGTCGCGGATCGAGGAATCCTCGCGAAGAATTTCCGACATCATTTCGGTCATCGACGAGATCGCACGCCAGACCAACCTGCTGGCGCTGAACGCGGCGGTGGAGGCGGCGCGCGCCGGCGAGGCCGGCCGTGGGTTCGCCGTGGTGGCGTCGGAAGTGCGCAATCTCGCCCAGCGCTCTTCGCAAGCGGCAAAGGACATCAAGGATCTGATCCAGAATTCCTCGAACGAGGTCGGGCAGGGCGTACAGCTCGTCAACCGCACCGGGGAATCGCTGAACGAGATTCTGCAATCGATCAACGAGGTCGCGGAGATCGTGGCCGATATTGCCAATGCCAGCGCCGAACAGACGGCCGGTATCGACCAGATCAACAGGGCGCTGAGCCAGATGGATGAACTGACGCAGCAGAACTCGGCGCTGGTCGAGGAAAATGCCGCGACCGCGAAGACCCTGGAAAACCAGTCGCAGGCACTGGATGGCCGCGTTGCCGCATTTCAGCTGGGCGACACGCCGCAGCGGCCCTCCGCGCCAGTACAGAAGCGCGCTCCCCAAGCCAGCAAGCCGGTGCGTGGCAACGCCCGCCAGATGCAGACCGCGCTGGCCCGCGCGGTGGCCCGCGACGAGTGGGAGGAGTTCTAGAAAAACGCCAGCGTTCTGATCTCGATGCTTTCGCGCGGACGCGCATCCGGCGCTGCGGTCGGATCGTCGAAGGCGGTGTGCGCGCTCCAGCGCGCGCGCCCGTCCGTCAGCGAGTCATAGACCTTGAACACGATCGCCTCTTCGCGCCGCTGAAACGGGAACCAGAACCACTGATGGTCGGGATTGTAGCTGATCGAATAGGTCTGGCCGATGCGGTTCGGATGGCGCCGCTCGGTGACGATCAGATCGTCCGGTGAAATGGTCTGCGCATCGCACAGGGCCAGCGGAAATGTCTCGACCGGATAGCGGATCGGCCGCCACACCTGGATGATGGCG
>JAEZBA010000250.1 GCA_023430245.1 Pseudomonadota bacterium | reverse complement strand
GCGTTTGGAAATGCCATGCACGGCGGCGATGGCCGCCGGATCGAGCGCCGGATCGGAGCTTTGCTCGGCGATGGTGCGCGTCAGCCGGCGGATGAGCGCGCCGCCATGCGGGGTCAACTCTGCGTCTTGATGACCTGTGGCCAGTGCCAGCATTGCGCCGATCTGGTCGGCGACGACGCCGAATGGCAGCGCGATCTGGCCGAGTGCGTCGGGTTTCAGATTGCCCAGTGCGCTCGCCAGCGTCGCACCCCATGGCGAGTGATCGGCAAGCGTGATCACGGTCGCATCGTCGGCCTGCGGCAGCCATGTCCGCAGCCAGCGTTGCGGGATCTGTACCGACAGGCAGTGGTTCCTGTCAGGCAGCGAGAAGCGGTAAGGCTCCCGGCTGTTGACCAGCACGCAATTGCCCGGGGCGATGACCGCTTCGCGTCCGCCTTGGGTGACGCCCATATGGCCGCCATGCATGTAGAGCAGGTAGAAGAAATTCTCCCGGCTGCGGGCGATCGCGGCGCGGGTGCGCCAGACTTCCTGCGGGTCGGTTTCGACGAAGTTCAGATCGATCGGGCCGAACTGGAATTTCGTGAGCTGCGCCGCGAAGTTGTCGCGGTCGCCGTCGGCCTTCATTTCGAGAAAGGCTTCGCAGATCGCCTCGATCCAATAGCTCAGGCCCATGCCGGGGGCGGCATCGTCGGTCGACCAGAACCCGTCCGGTGCGGTCATGGCGCGCTCGCAAGCTTGGGCGAGCAATTACGCCATAGCCTCCGGGGCGGCACAAGCGAGGTCTAACTCTTCAGAAGCTCCAGTGCCGCGGCGTGGACGCGGGCGTCGCCGGCCGCGATCACCCGACCGCCGAGCGCCGCCGGTCCGCCGTCCCACGCGGTCACAACCGCGCCGGCGCCAGCCAGGATCGGGATCAGCGGCAGAATATCGTAGGGCTTCAGCTCGGTTTCGATCACCAGATCGATATGTCCCGCCGCCAGCATGCAATAGGCATAACAGTCGCCCCCATAGCGCGAGAGTTTGACCGCCGCCTCCACCTTCCGGAAGGCGGCGCGATCGGTCTCGTTCATGAGCAGCGGGCTGGTGGTGAAAAGGATCGCGTCGGAGAGGCCGGAGCAGGGCCGCGCCCGCAGGCTTCGCTTGCCGGCCGGGCCGCGATAATCCGCGGCGAGGCCGTCGCCGGAAAAGGTCTCGCGCATGAACGGCTGATGCATCAGCCCGAATACCGGTTCGCCAAGCCGCGTCAGCGCGATCAGGGTGCCCCAGACCGGCATGCCCGAAATGAAGGACTTGGTGCCGTCGATCGGATCGAGCACCCAGACATATTCGGCGTCCGCACGTTCGGACCCGAATTCCTCGCCGATGACGCCGTGCTCCGGAAAGGTCTGACGGATCAGGGTGCGCATCGCCTGTTCGGCGGCGCGGTCGGCGGCGGTTACCGGGTCGAAGCGGCCCGCCGGCCCCTTGTCGTCGATGCCGAGCGAGGAGCGGAAAAACGGCAGGATGGTTTCGCCGGATACCGCGGCGAGCCGGTCGACGAATGCCGCAAAATCGATTGCCGTCATGTGCTCTGCCGCGCCCCGCTACCGCTCTGACCTATCGAATAGTTGCAAAGCGGGCAACCGAGCCTCGCGCACCGGACGTCTTGTCGCAAGCGCGCGCGCGTGCGACCAGAACCGCCCTGCACAACCGCTCAAGGCCGGGAACCATGTCAGCGGCGGCGCGCCCGTTATCGCGCGCAACACGCGAGACCGTCCTGCTCGTGGCGGCGCTCGGCGGCATTTATATCGTCAGCCAGTTCCTGCGGAACTCGGTTGGGGTGATCGCGCCCAATCTGGCGAGCGAACTCGGGCTGTCCGCCTCCCAGATCGGATTGCTGGCGAGCGTGTTTTTCTTTTCGTTCGCAGCCGCGCAAATTCCGCTCGGGGTCGCGCTGGATCGCTATGGCCCGCGCAATTGCATGCTGGTCTGCGCCGCGATTGCGATCCTCGGCACGCTCATGTTTGCGCTGGCGGCCTCGCCGGTCTGGCTGATTGTGGCGCGCGTGCTGATGGGGCTGGGTTCGTCCTGCTACCTGATGGCGCCGCTTGCACTCTATGCGAAGCGTTATCCGCCGGACCGGTTTGCGACCCTGGTGGGTCTCCAGATCGGTCTTGGCACGCTTGGGACGCTGCTGGCGACCGCGCCATTCGCCTTCGCGGTCGCGCTGATCGGCTGGCGCATGAGTTTCGTCGCAATCGCGGTGTTTGTGCTGGCTGCGGCCTTGATGGTCGCGGCGGTGGTGCGGGAGCAGGGGGATGATCGTCCGGCGACCCGCGAGACCTTGCGCGACAGCCTGCGCGGGACGCTTGACGCCACGCGGGTGCCCTCGTTCTGGCCGGTCTTCGCGATGCAATGCGCCGGCTATTCGAGCTTCGTGATCGTGGTCGGGCTGTGGGGTGGTCCCTATCTCACACACATATACGGCTTCAGCCTGACCGAGCGCGGCAACATGCTGTTCGTCGCGGTGATGGCTCAGGTGGTGGGATCGTTCCTGTGGGGGACGAGCGACAGGCTGTTCAAGAGCTACAAGCGCCCGGTGCTGATGGCGCAGCTTCTGACCGCCACGGCTATGGGGCTAGCGGCCTGGATCGGAGTTTTCCCGCCTTGGGCACTCCTCTTCTGGTTTATCGCCATCGGGTTTTCTACCGCGGTGCTGTCGGTTCTGATCGCGCATGGCAAGTCGTTGTTTCCATCCGCCATGGTCGGACGTGGAATCACGCTGATGAATATCGGGACGATGGGAGGCGTGTTCGTGTCCCAGTCGGTTACCGGATTCATCATCGACCTGTATCC
>JAEZBA010000238.1 GCA_023430245.1 Pseudomonadota bacterium | reverse complement strand
GCGCTCTCGGCATCGTTGGCCATGCGCGAATCCAGTTCGGCTGCAGCGCTCTTTCCGCTCATGATTCATTCAATAGCGCAGGATCGGTCGAAACGGAATTGCTTCGCGCACGCGTTTCTGCATGAGCGCCGCGCATGCGGCGTGATGCGCAGCGGCGGCGCGGCCGTCGATCCGCGGCTGCACGCAAACCAAGCGCTGCTCCGCCCATTTGCTGTCCGTCTGCCCCCGCAATGAGCATCGGCAAGCCCCGTCCCGCTGCCCGGCTCTAAGGCATCCATTGAGATTCCAAGCGAATCCGGGGCGGCGGCCGCTGGCACGGTCCCTGCAAAGAAACAGACCGGTTGGTAGCCTACCGAACCTGAAAGCTGGAGGAACGCATGGCGGTTGCCGCGGAAAAAGTCGTGCTCACCGGATGTCTTGCCCCGATCGACAAGGGCGGGCTGGAAAAACTGATCGAGAGTGGATAAGCGAACCCGAACGTTATCAAAACGCTGAAATGCAAGACCGTCGCCGAAGGCAAGTTCCGGCACCTGAATTTCATCCGCAACCTGCCGCCGTATATCGTCGACGAGCCGCCGGCTCTGCTCGGTGACGATACCGCTCCCAACCCGTCCGAAGCCTCGCTTGCGGCACTGGGCTCCTGCCTCGCGGTCGGCCTGCACGCCAACGCGGTGCATCGCGGGTGGACCGTTCGCAAGCTCGAACTCGAGCTTGAAGGCGACCTCAACATCACCGCGGTCTGGGGCACCGGCGATGTCAGCGAAAAGCCGGTCGGCTTCACCGACGTACGGGTGAAGGTCGACATGGAATGCGACGGCGTTTCGCCCGAAGAGATCGATGCGCTGATCACGCATGTGAAGAAATGGTCGCCAGTCGCCAACACGTTCACCCGCCCGGTCGGGCTTGAGGTGAGCCGCTAACAGCTGTCCTTTAATCGGAAGGTCGTTGCCATGACGCAGGCCGCGCTCGCACTGGACACCCGAAACGAACCGGAGGATCTTTGCGAGCGCGTTCGCGCCGTGACAAAAGCGAAGCTCGCACCCGTCATCGACGCCATCGACACGGGCGAACTTTATCCTGAGGAGGCGTTGCGCGCCCTTGGGGCCGAGGGTGCTTTCGCGTCCCATATGCCGGTGAACGGTGATGCCGATCTTCGGCCTGCCATCGCCGCCATGTCGGTGATCGGCGAAACCTGCGGCGCCACCGCCTTCATGGCGTGGTGCCAGGACACGCTGGCCTGGTATATCGGCAATTCGCAGAACGCCGCCCTTCAGGCGCAGTGGCTGGGTCCTGTGTCGAGCGCCACGCAGCTCGGCGGCACCGGCCTCTCCAATCCGATGAAGAGCTTCTTCGGCATCGAGACCCTGAAGCTCAAGGGCCGCAAGGTCGATGGCGGCTATATCGTCAAGGGCGCCCTGCCCTGGGTCTCCAATCTTGCGCCCGGGCATCTGTTCGGCACCATCTTCGAGCGCGACGACGCGCCCGGTGAAAAGGTGATGTTCCTCGCCGATTGCGGCGACCCGAAAATCACGTTGCATGCCTGCCCGCCGTTTCTGGCGATGGACGGCACCGGCACCTATGCGGTTCAGATTCGCGACGCGTTTGTGCCCGATCGGCTGATCCTGGCCGAGAATGCGATGCCCTTCGTCAAGCGCATCCGTGCCGGATTCGTACTGCTGCAAGCCGGAATGGGGCTCGGCGTGATGCGCGACTGCATCGCGATCATGAAAGAGCTTCGACCGATGCTCGGGCACGTCAACCGCTTCCTCGACCAGCAGCCGGAGGATTTCGAGCGGCTGCTTGCGGAAGCCGAACGCGAGGTGATGACGCTCGCCGCCACACCTTATGACCCGAGCCCGGCCTTCTGGGAGCGCGTGATCAAAATCCGCCTGCAACTCGGCGAAGCCTCAGTCGCGACCGCGCATGCGGCGATGCTGCATGCCGGCGCACGCGGCTATCTCAAGTCGCATCGTGCGCAGCGGAGACTGCGCGAGGCCTATTTCGTCGCCATCGTCACGCCGGCGACCAAGCAACTGAAAAAAATGCTCGCCGATGGCGCGCAATAAACGGTGAGGACGCCCGGGACCATTGCGGAGCAGAACATCAACGGAGGTTCGTCATGACTGCGGCTTTGATTACTGCGGAAGACCTCAAGACGATGATGGCGAGTGAGCCTGTCGTCGTGATCGATACCCGAAACCCCGATGCCTATGCCGCCGGACACATCCCCGGCGCGGTCAATGTCCACGACATCTTCACCTATCTCGCCACCTCGACGCCCGAGGGCATGGCCGAGCTGAAGTCGAAATTCGCGGACGCGTTCGGCGCCGCCGGCCTGTCCGGCAAAGAGACCGCGGTGATCTACGAGCAATCGATGAATTCGGGCTTCGGACAGTCCTGCCGCGGCTATTTCCTGCTGAGCATGCTGGGTTATCCGAGCATTAAAGTGCTGCATGGCGGCCTTGACGCCTGGACCATGGCGGGCCTCCCCGTCACGACCGAGGTGCCCTCACCCACCCCCTCGTCGTTCGAAATCGTTCCGGAGGCCGGCGAAATCGTCATTGATTACAAGACGATGCTGGCCGCGCTCGGGAAGCCGATCGCGCTGCTCGACGTGCGCGATGTCGATGAATGGATCGGCGAAAGCTCCTCGCCCTACGGCAAGGATTTCTGCCCGCGCAAGGGCCGCATCCCCGGCGCCGTCTGGCTGGAATGGTACCGCATGATGAAGCCGACCGCCGAAGGCCCGCGCTTCAAGTCGTCGGAAGAGATTCTCGCGGAATGCGCGACCGTCGGCATCACGCCAGACACGCCGGTCTATCTCTACTGCTTCAAAGGCGCACGGGCATCGAACACTTTCGTCGCGCTCAAGAATGCCGGCGTGAAAGATGTGCGAATGTATTTCGGCTCCTGGAACGAATGGTCGCGCGATCCGTCGCTGCCGATCGAGGAAGGCC
>JAEZBA010000201.1 GCA_023430245.1 Pseudomonadota bacterium | reverse complement strand
GGCCTCGCTGCGCGTCAGGCGCTCCATGCTACCGGTGAACACCACCGTCTTGCCGGTAACGGACGACGCAGAAATCACCGCACGCGCGAACGGCTCCACCGTGATTTCGGCGAGAAGCGCGTCGATGGCCTCGATGTTGTGGGGCTCGGAGAAGAAATCGATCAGCGCATCGACTACGGTTTCCCCGATGCCCTCGATGTTATCGATGTCCTTATAGGCATCGCTTTTTTTGTCGCCAGCATCGACGGCGGCTTTGACGGCTGCAACAAAAGCTTCCCAGGTGCCGTACGCATTCGCGAGGTCGCGTGCTGTCGTCTCTCCGACATGACGGATACCAAGCGAGAAAATGAACCGGTCGAGCGGCACCTTGCGGCGTGCCTCGATCGCCTTGAACAGGTTCTCGACGGACTTCTTACCGTAACCCTTTTTCTCGGTGAGTTTGTCGCTACGCTTTTCCTCACGCGCGGCGAGCGTGAAGATATCGGCCGGCCGCATCACCCGCCCCTCATCGTAGAAAAGTTCGATCTGCTTTTCGCCCAGTCCCTCGATGTCCAGAGCGTTGCGCGACACGAAATGGCGCAGCCGTTCCTTGGCCTGTGCCGGGCAGATCAGGCCGCCAGTGCAGCGCCGTACTGCATCGGTTTCGCCGGTACGCTCGTTGACCTCGCGCACCGCATGACTACCGCACACCGGGCAGGTCGTTGGAAATTCGTAAGGCTTCGCGCCGCGCGGTCGCTTTTCCTCCACCACCTGCACGATCTGCGGAATGACATCTCCCGCGCGCTGGATCACGACCGTATCTCCTACGCGGATGTCCTTGCGCTTGATCTCGTCCTCGTTGTGCAGCGTCGCGTTGGTCACGACGACACCGCCAACGGTCACCGGCTCCAGTTTGGCAACAGGCGTCAAAGCTCCCGTGCGACCGACCTGAATTTCGATGTTGCGCAAAACCGTGAATGCTTGTTCTGCCGGAAACTTATGCGCGATCGCCCACCGCGGCGAGCGGGATACGAAGCCGAGCCGCTCCTGCAAATCGAGACGATTCACCTTGTAGACGACACCGTCGATGTCATAGCCCAACGTCGCGCGCTGTTGCGCAATCTCGCGATAGAACGCGAGCATCTCGTCCGCTCCCCTGCACACGCGGGCCAGCGGATTGATGGGCAGTCCCCAATGCTTGAACGCTTCGTACATGCCAAACTGCGTCTGCGCGGGCAATTCCGATGCCTCACCCCAGGCATACGCAAAGAATCTCAGCGGACGGCTGGCCGTGATCGAGGGATCGAGCTGGCGCAACGATCCGGCCGCCGCATTTCGCGGGTTAGCGAAAATCTTCTGACCAGCCGCAGCCTGCGCTTCATTGAGCTGACGGAAAGCATCGTGTGACAAGAAAATTTCGCCGCGCACGTCGATCACGGCGGGCACTTTAGACGTCTTCAGACTGTGCGGTATCTCGCGGATCGTGCGCACATTCGCGGTGACGTTCTCGCCTTCTGCGCCATCTCCCCGCGTTGCCGCCTCGATCAGCTTTCCGCGCTCGTAGCGTAGCGAAATCGACAGGCCATCGATTTTCGGCTCGGCGGTGAACTCCACACGATCATCGTCTGCCTTGATGCCGAGGAAGCGATGGACGCGATCGACAAATTCGCTGATGTCGTCGTCATCGAAAGCATTGCCGAGCGACAGCATCGGCACGCGATGACGGATCTTTCCGAACCCTTCTGCCGGTGCCGCACCGACCTTGCGTGACGGACTGTCGGCGCGGATCAGCTCGGGAAATGCCGCCTCGATCGAGGCATTGCGCTGGCGCAGATCATCGTACTCTGCATCCGAGATCACCGGCGCGTCGGATTGGTAATAAAGCTGATCGTGATGAGCGATTTCCTCAGCCAACCGGGCGAGTTCCGACGCAGCTTCGTCCGGCGTCAGCTTAGCAACCGGCTTATGGCTGAATGGAGAGGTCGACATGCGTGCGCGCCGCAGAATGACTGGACATGATGGGTAGGTGGCATGCACACGCCGCCGCAATCAAGCCCGATAAGAAGCTAGCGCACAAGCGCTACAGTCTTGGCGACGCCAAATCGAACGTCATTACGCAGCGATACTAGCCGCTGGACGTCAGCTTCGGCAGCTTGAAGTTCTGCCACGCCTTGCTGAGCCAGGAGCCGCCTTCTTCGCGCGGCGCCAAGCCATCGGAGGCGAGCAGCGCATAGGCATCCTTGTACCAGCGCGAGTTCGGGAAGTTGTGACCGAGAACAGCCGCAGCGGTCTGCGCTTCCTGCTTGATCCCGAGCGCCATGTAGCACTCGACCAGACGCATCAGCGCCTCTTCGACGTGCGCGGTGGTTTGGTGGTCGGTCACAACCGTCTTGAAGCGATTGATGGCCGCCAGGTAATTCTTGCGTTCGAGGTAGTAGCGCCCGACTTCCATCTCGGAAGCCGCGATGTTGTCCTCCGCAATACGCATGCGGTTGTCGGCCTCACGCGCGTAAGGACTGTCGGGATAGCGCGCCTTCAGCGTCTTCAACTCGGCGAGCGCTTTGCGCGCGTTGGACTGATCGCGATTGGGGCCGACCATGTCGTCGAAATAGGACGAGATGATGATGTGGTGGGCCAGCGCTGCTTCCTTGGTGCCGGGGTGCATCGTCGTGTAACGACGCGCCGTCGCAATCGCCTCCTGCCGCTTGCCCGCGCGGTAATACGCATAGGCCGACATCACCATCGCGCGGCGAGCTTCCTGCGAATAGGGATGATCGCGATCCAGGTCCTCGAATTTTTTGGCGGCCGCGTCATACTTTCCGTTCGCCATCAACTGATCGCCGAGAGCGTACATCTTGTCCGGCGGATCCGGATTGAGCAGTGCAGCGGCATCACCCGATGACGATGAGCACCCACCCAGCGAAACGAAAACCGCGAGCAATACGGCGGCAATGCCTGCCTGCTTCGCGCAGATCCATCGGCCTGCTATTGCGCTGTCCTTCACGTCGCCTGCCCCTCGTATGCTGCTGGCCAGATGGCTATCCAAGACGATCCACCCAAACCGCGCTGCGAGCGCACACCACAGACTGTCCCGGAGTGTGCGAATCAACCCGAAGCATACCGTAAGCCCATGACGGCAACGGATTGTCCCTGCTTCTTTAAACGAGAATTTGTGGTCAGGATACGGCGATCAGATCATCATGAGCAATCGCTGCACGGCTTATTTGCCGCTGCGCCGTCACCGACGTGAACGGTGCGTCGGCTGAGTGTTACTCGCCAGCAGCAATCGCCAGCGCCGTTGGCAGCCGCACGAACGATTCGCGAACCTTCGGAGCCTGCACATAGGTCCAAGCCGATGTATCAGCCAGCAACGCCTTGACGATATTCGCGTTCAGACGATGGCCGCCGCGCACCGAGCGATAGGCTCCGAGCATCGGCATGCCGGCAAGCGACAAATCACCGACCGCATCGAGCATCTTGTGACGGACGAACTCCTGCGGATAACGCAGGCCTTCGCGGTTCAGGATCCGATCGTCGCCGATGGCGATGGTGTTGTCGAGCGATGCCCCGAGAGCCAGACCGGCCTTCCAGAGCTTCTCAACATCGCGCATGAACCCGAAGGTCCGAGCGCGGGACAATTCATGCCGGAAGACGCCGGGGCTGATGTCGAACGCCAGCCGCTGCGAGCCGATCACTGACGTGTCGAAGCTGATCTCGATGTCGAGGTGGAAGCCGGAATGCGGCGTCAGCTCACCCCACGACTCGCCTTCTTCGACGCGGATCGGCTTGAGAACCTTGATGAACTTGCGCGATTCGCCCAGCTCACGGA